>LFRV01000050.1 GCA_001512485.1 Clostridiales bacterium DTU069
GTTATATACCTGATTTTTGAGGCTTTTAAAAACAAAAAGAGTGAACAACGCAAAACGCATTATCAAATTTTTCACTTGACTTTTTGTATTTCAGCGGTTAAAATATAATTCGTTGTTGGTTTTTGAGGCCCATTGGTCAAGCGGTTAAGACACCGCCCTTTCACGGCGGTAACAGGGGTTCGAGTCCCCTATGGGTCACCAAAACGTAAGCGGGAAGCGATATGCTTCCTGCTTACGAAACAATACCTGGCCCAGTAGTTCAGTTGGTTAGAACGCTAGCCTGTCACGCTAGAGGCCGAGGGTTCGAGTCCCTTCTGGGTCGCCATTTTCATATAAGCTGGTGTAGCTCAGTCGGTAGAGCAGCTGACTTGTAATCAGCAGGTCGGGGGTTCGAGTCCGTCCACCAGCTCCAAGGGTTTCAAGGTTTTTGAAACCCTTTTTTCATGTTTATGCTGCACTCTATAACCTGAATTCCCGAAAAAATATACTATACAGGAAGCTTAGCCAGCCATACCGGGATATCAT
>LFRV01000038.1 GCA_001512485.1 Clostridiales bacterium DTU069
GATACAATTTTATAGAATATTCTTGAATATTTTACATTATTTATTTAGACTTTTTCAGTAGTTTCGAACCGTCCCCATGACACTCCTGACATTATTCTTTTAAAGGGATTGTGTAAGTCGTATTTCCATCCTTCATGTCAATGAAAAGATTTCCCTGTGTATCGAGCTGGGCAACAAAAATATCCGCGATATTCTTTATATTCTTCTTTTTAAGCTGATATTCCAGCCACGCTTTGGTCAGGTTTACCGAACGCAGGGCTTCCATGTCAAGTTTTCCGTCAACAATAAGATTAGTAGGAATCCCGTCATATTGAGTAGCAATATTCATGTCCTTCGGCGTAAGCGGCCGATTTTGGGATTTAAGCAGTATGCTTAGTTTCCCGTTTGGTTCGAATACGGCAAACTCAACATCATCAAGCCGAAACACGCCTTTGTCGCGGAGCATTGACATCAGGTCCTCCAGTGATACCTTATTTTTTCTTAAAACATCTATCTGAACCTTTCCGTTCTGAATGACAATTTCAGGAATGCCTTCAACAATTTTTCTGAATGCGGCATTTTTCACCCCTATACATGCCAAAAGAACCGCAAGCAACGTCCAAACTGCCATTCCCACCATTGTTGACAATGCGTTTTCGTTAACCTGCACCGAAAGGGTTGACGCAATCGAACCGATTGTTATACCTACAATATAATCAAAATATGTTATATGTTCCATCTGCTGTTTGCCTATGAGTTTTATAAAAATTAGTAGCAGGAAGAACCCAATAGACGAACGTATTATAACGGTTACAAAAACTGGCATATATTCCTCCGGATAAAAACATACCATCGTTATCATTTCAATTAGCTTAGCTGAATATTCGTTAGCATGTTAATGAGCGGCCTGGAATATGGAGAATAAACAAGATGTTCATAAAGCAGCATCCGGATATAAGCGGATATTCCGCTTTAATTTATAATTTATTTTTAAGGACTTTAAAATTTGTGCCGGGACATGGTATACTGAAATGGAACTAAAATCATACAGGAGGTTAGTAAATGGAATATCGTAAATTCAATAAATATGATAAACCTGTATCTTTATTCGGCATTGGCTGTATGCGCCTTCCTACGATTCAAACGGATAGTGGCTCCGTTGTTGATGAGGAAAAGTCCATTGAAATGATCCGGTATGGCATTGATCACGGTGTGAATTATATCGACACCGCATACCCATACCATAACGGCGAAAGCGAGCTGATAGTCGGGAAAGCGTTGAAAGACGGTTATCGTGACAGGACGTACCTTGCAACAAAATCGCCTGTATGGAATGTTAAAAAATATGAAGATATGGAACGTTATCTTAACGAACAGCTAAAAAAACTACAAACGGTTTGCATAGATTTTTACCTTCTGCACGCATTGAATAAGAGCAGATGGGATTCCCTTACGAAGCTAAACGTTCTTGATTTCATGGAAAAGGCAAAAGCCAGCGGGAAAATAAAGTACATATGTTTTTCATTCCATGATGATTATAATGCCTTTAAAGAAATTATAGACGCATATGACTGGGATATGTGCCAGATACAGATGAACATAATGGACAGGGACGAACAGGCTACTGTCGAAGGCTTAAAGTACGCGGGAGAAAAAAATATCCCGGTTGTTATAATGGAACCGTTAAAGGGCGGAAAACTTGCAAATAATATTCCTGATGAAGTAAAACGAATATACGGACTTGCAAAGACAAAAAGAACTCCGGTCGAGTGGGCTTTCCGGTGGCTTTACAATTTCCCGCAGGTTGCCGTAATACTAAGCGGTGTCAGCTCAATGGAACAATTAAAGGACAACCTGCGCATATTTGAAAACGCAAAAGCAAACTGCATGGATGAAGAAGAACTGGCATTAGTCGAAAAGGTAAGACAGGCATACCTTAAGGAGGTAAAAATACCCTGCACCGGGTGTGAATATTGCCTGCCGTGCCCGCAGGGCGTTTCAATACCCCGTATTTTCGATCATGTTAACTCCGCTTTTATGTATTCGAGTGAGAAAGATTCCCAAAACCATTACCGGCAATTTCTCATAAACAACGGAACTGATGCGTCAAAATGCGTCGAATGCGGACAATGTGAAAGCGCATGCCCTCAGAACATACCAATAATACAAAAACTGAAGGAATCACACATTTTCCTGACCGGCCAGGGCGATTTCCCGGATGATTAATCCAGCGGACGGCATCCGCCCGGTTATACGAATAACAGCAGGCTTACTGCCATCACCATCATGCCTGCGACAAGCCCATAGATGGACAGGTGGGCCCTTCCGTATTCTCTTGAGGTCGGTAGCAATTCGTCAAGTGAAATGAAGACCATAATGCCGGAAACCGCAGCAAACAGAATTCCTAACGTGGCATCGCTTATAAACGGCATAAGAATTAAATAACCTATAATAGCGCCGAGAGGTTCGGATAAACCCGACAGGAATGACAGGCAGAATGCCTTTTTCCGGCTTCCGGTGGCATAATATACCGGTATTGATACCGCTATGCCCTCAGGGATATTATGTATCGCGACAGCAATGGCAATTGCTATACCAAGTTTCGGATCTTTCAGTGTAGCGGCAAAAGTCGCAATGCCTTCCGGGAAATTATGTATAGCAATTGCTATTGCCGAAAGAAATCCCATCTTTGCAAGTTTAGATTGTTTATCAACTAAACTTTTATCATCCATATTCTCGATTCTTTTAACTTCGTGAGGGTTATCGCTGGAAGGAATCAGCTTATCTATAACACCAATTAACAACATACCCGCAAAAAAAGCGGCAACGGTCAGCCACTGCCCTTTTTTTGTGCCATAGGCCGTTACAAGGGAAGTCTGTGCTTTGAAAAATATATCTATCATTGATACATAGATCATAACACCTGCTGAAAACCCAAGCGCGGCCGATAAAAATCCGGTGCTCGTTTTTTTCGCGAATAATGCCATAAGGCTTCCGATGCCCGTTGATAACCCGGCAAACAATGTTAATCCAAAGGCAGTTAAAATCAAATCGTTTTGCATTACAACCCTCCGGAATCAGCTTTATCATTTTTACTATATTATATTCTTTCAATAACAAAAAGCAAAGTTCGAGACTATTCATCTGTTAACGGGAAAAGGAGTTTCTGGTTTTCCGGCAGATACATATTGTCCTTGTTTATAACCCTCGAACCCGTATCGACTATCTTTGGGACGGGCTTTCCATTCATTACGTCAACCGCGTATTTCACGCCGAGATAACCCATACTGAACGGGTTTTGTATTATAAGCGAATCAATTACATCGCGCTCAAGAAAATCTATCTCGTCAGGCGTGCTGTCAAACCCGACGATACGTATTTTCCCGGCAAATCCCCTCTTTTCAATCGCACGGGCCACACCGACCGTCGAATCGGCATTCAGGGCAGCAATCGCGTCAAGATCCTCCCCATGCTCGTTAAGAATTTTGTATGTCAGGGATTCGGACAAATCAATATTGGAACTGCAGTATTCGGTTGTAACAATATTAATACCGGGATAGTCCTTTATCGCATTAAAAAAACCCTCTTCCCTCTGATCCGCCGATGCCGCGCCCTTTATAAAGCTCATAACCGCAACGTTTCCGTTTTTGCCGATAGTATCAACCAGCGTCTTCCCGACCATGTAACCCGCGCCGACATTATCAGTTCCGATAAAACTTTTAACTTTATCGGACTTAAGATCGGAGTCAATCACAATTACCGGTATTTTTGCCGCTATAACCTCTTCCGTCGGCTCAACAAGCCTTACGTAATCGCAGGCGGCCAGTACAAGCGCATCTACTTTTTCATTAATTACCTCTCTAACCATCTCTATTTGTTTATCAATTTCAAGTTCATTCGTAGGACCCCAAAACTCGACATTGACATTAAATTCTTTTCCGGCGGCTTCCGCTCCCATTCGAACTACATCCCAGAACTCCGATTTCTTCCTCTTCGCTATTATTTTAACTGTCTTTTTTTGTTCCGGCGCCGAAAGGTTATTATTGATATCGATGCAGCCGATTGGCAGCATAAGCAATAACAGCCCGATAAAAAGAATATAAGGCACTACTCTCAATTTCATCAGAAAACCACTCCTTATAAACCGCATCCCGTATACGGTTTGTCAAACCATAATCCCCCGCGTGTTTAGCCTGGCAGGCATTTATTTGATTATTGGAATTCTAATATTTACCGTTGTGCCGACATCTAAAGTACTGAAAATTTCAATACCATATAGCTCGCCGAAAAAAAGTTTTATTCTTTCATTCACGTTTTTAAGCCCTACGCCGCCGTGATCGGACTTGCTGCCATCTTTTCTGTTCAGGATGTTTTTTAATATATCGGGCTTTATCCCATAACCATTATCTATTACCTGGAACAGAACAGTTTCGCCTTCAACCGAAACCCTTATATTAATAATTCCTTCGTCGTAAAGCTGCTCCACGCCGTGATATATCGCATTTTCCACTATTGGCTGCAGGATAAGCTTTAATGTTTTATACCCCAAAGCTTCCGGCTGCGCATCAATATTAAATGTAAACTTGTTTTTATACCTGATTTTTTGTATTGTAAGATAACTTTTAATATGCTCTATCTCATCGCTTACGGGAATCAGTTCTTTGCCCCTGCTTATACTTATACGGAAAAATTGTGACAGCGCGACAACCATTGTGGTTACCCCGGCATAATCCTTATTCTCGTTCATCCAGACTATTGAATCAAGTGTATTGTAAAGAAAGTGAGGATTTATCTGAGCCTGAAGAGCTTTTAACTCACTCTTGCGTTTTGCTTCCTGTTCACTGATAATCTGTTCCATCAGGTTTTGTATCCTCTTAACCATCATATTAAAAGCCTTTGAGAGCCTCTTAACTTCATCTTCGCTCTGAGCGTCAATGTCAATGTCAATATCAATATTAAAGTTTCCGCTTTCTACCTTTTTCATTTCTCTCTCGAGTTTTTTAATCGGCTCCGAAATCTTTGCCGAAACAAACAACGACGCTGCGATGACAAACAGCAGGCTGAATATTGATATGAAAACAACAAGGGTACTGAGACTTTTTCTGTTCTCTACAATTTCGTCCAGATAGCTTATTCCTATAATCTTCCACTTCGTGTATTTCACCGTGTTTATTGTAACAATTCTTCTTTCGCCCATTAAATCGTAATAGTAAGAGCCGTCTTCCTTTTCAAGCGCGAATTTTATGTCCTCATGCTTCAGCCCGACATAGATAATCTGCTGCTGCGGGTGATAAACAATATCCCCGTATTGATCAATCACATAGATATATCCTCTTTTTCCGAGACTAACCTTTTTACAAAGTTGTTCCATGACACTGAAATTCATATCAACCATTACAACCCACGTTTCATTGTTGGCTGACACTTTCGTTCCCCTGCACAATGAAACAACCCATGGACGCATTCCTACAAATAATCTCTGCACGTGCGGCGAAACAAAATTATACTCCTCTATGTTATCTAAAGAGTACTGAAACCATTTTTGCTCGCTTATCTTATAATTTTTATCATATTCGCCTTTCGGATTGCAGACGACAATTTCCCCATCTGCGTTAAAGACTGCGACGGTTACAATATCCTTCCTTATTCCCGTTGTTACACTGAGTATATCCGACAGGTTGTCTAAATTATCGATACTGAGGTTGTTTGATATATGGCTTGATACCTCCATCATCTCCATCAAATAGTTCTCCAGGTTAATGTTCACCTGTTCGATAATCTGCTGTGTGCTTGAAGCGGCATTTCTCTCCGCGGTCTTTGAAAAAACGCTGTACAGAGTCACACTGACAAAAACCAGTGCAAATATTGTAACTGCGGTAAAGGACAGGCTGATTACAGACTGGATGCTGTTTATTTTGAATGTGTTGCGTATAACTTTGTATATCCATTTGATGAATAATAAATTACGCTTCAACTTTCCTCTCCTTGTTCAGAACATATTTATTTCTGTATTCTCTTGGTGACATTCCGGTATTCTTTTTGAAGAAATAGCTGAAATAATTCAGATCCGGATATCCAACCCTTTCGGCAATCTCAAAAATTTTTAAGTCGGGATCCTGCATAAGCTCTTTTGCGGCATTTATTCTGATCCCGATAAGGTAATTCAGAAATGTTTCACCCGCTTCTTTTTTAAATATCATGCTGAAATAACTGGGGCTGATATGTAAATAATTGCTAATCTTTTGAATGGTCAGATCATAGTCTCCGTAATTTTTATCTATGTAAGCCTTTGCCTGCTCCATAATCTTTTCCGTGTTTGTTTTCCTGTTGGACTGTATTCTCTCCATTACATTAAGACAGATTTCTTCAATACGTTTTTTTATATCGGAAATGGTATCAAAACTGAATATTTCAATAAACAAATTGTGATCTATATTTATGATATCGTCGGTATCAAGTTGAAAACTCCTGGACAATTTCGCGACAGACGCGATTATCTCCAGTAGATAAAGCTGACATTCCTTTAAAGACGCGGCACATGTTCCAATCTCATTGAATAAGGCTTCCACCGCTTTAGACACATCATTTTTTGAGCCGAATTTTATACTGTTAATCAGATTCCGTTCTTTTTTCTCGTCATATACAAGGTTGTAAGTTATTTGTGGCTCAATGTCTCCGATATATATAACCCTGTTGCCTCCCATGATTAATTTGTAATCAAGCGCCGTTACCGCGGATTTGTATGACTCGCTAATTTTTTGAAGGGAATTACAGATACTTCCGACTCCCAAAGTAATAGTTACCTTTAAGTATTTTTCAACCGACTGCCTGATTTCTTCCAGCAGCGTATAGGCACTTTGAAAATTGCTCTCATAGTCAAACTTGTCAAATTTAAGAATAAAAACGAGATTATTCACATGGAAAAAAGTCTCGCCCATTGAGTATCTCTTAATTATCTCCTGGGATATGTTCAAAATGGCAAACTTTAAAAGCTCGGAATCATTTGCGTCATTACCCCAATTACCGGCCGATTCCGAATCAATACTTGCCGCCGCTGCGGCAAAACCTTCACCTTTAAGATCAAGAGCCAATGAAGCTTTTTTGCTTTCAATCTCATCGCTGTCAATTCTTGAAGTTATAAGCGATGTCAGAAATTTGTCTTTAATTATCGGAAGACTCTGCTGATAATACACGCGAAGTTTTTTAATATCTTCTTTTTCGGCTATTTCAGCGTCTATCTCGTCCTTTATCTTCCGCATGAGCTTGCTTAAATCATCAGGGAGGACAGGTTTAAGCAAATAATCCGACACGCCGTATTTTATCGCCCGCTGGGCGAACTTGAAATCGTCATACCCGGTCAAAATAATTGTACGTATCGTCGGATACTCTTTTTTTAGAATGCAGGAAAGTTCAAGGCCATCCATTATTGGCATCGTTATATCCGTTATCACGACATCGGGCTTGGAATTTTCTATCAGATCCAGTGCTTCTCTGCCGTTCCCCGCTTCCGCCATAACTTCAAAACCTATGCTTGTCCAATCAATGTTATTTCTAATACCGTACCGTACTTCCGCTTCATCCTCTACGATAAGTAATTTATACATTTTTCCCTCCCTCAGAATAAGTTAAGTGACCTGAAAGCATTCTTAACATTTATATAATAATTTCCTGTAAATAATGAAGTATTGAAAAAGTTAGCTATATTATAACAAATTAATCCATAACTTGCACGTAATCATTTAAAACGAGTTTTTCGCCGTTTTATTCACCTGTTTTGTTTTCATTGATTGCCGGAAGTGTATTGATATGGTATGATATCTGATAAGAAACAGGGAAGGATTCGACATGAAGTTAACTTATAAACACACTTTATACGCAAGCTACGTTGGTTTCATTACACTCGCGGTAATAAACAACCTTGCGCCGCTTTTATTCGTTACATTTCAGAGAGAGTTCGCTTTATCGCTGGAACAGATAGGTTTTCTTATTTCTCTGAATTTCGGCGTTCAGATTTTTACCGATACCATTGCCGCCAAATATGCCGATAAACTTGGTTATCGGGTTTGCGCGGTTCTTGCTCACGTTTTATGTGTATCAGGGCTGTTATTAATGGGATTGCTGCCGTTTGTCTTTACGAACGGATATGCAGGACTTCTCGCGGCTGTTATTCTGAACGGAATCGGCGGAGGTTTACTCGAAGTACTTATAAGCCCGATTGTAGAGTCACTGCCCGGAGATGAAAAAGCATCAGCTATGAGTCTTTTGCATTCTTTTTACTGCTGGGGGCATGTTGCGGTCGTTCTGTTATCAACACTGTTTTTCCTGCTTGCAGGAATAAAACGCTGGTATTTTCTCCCCGTAATCTGGTCACTCGTATCTGCGGCAAACATATTCCTGTTTTCACAAGTACCGCTTAGGAAGATAGTTGACGAAGATCAAAAAATACCGCTGCGCGAATTGTTCTATCAGAAATATTTCTGGCTATTTATTGTTCTGATGATATGCGCCGGCTCCTCTGAACTTGCAATGTCGCAGTGGTCTTCGCTTTTTGCCGAAATAGGCCTTGGCGTTTCAAAAACCGTGGGTGATCTGCTTGGCCCATGCGCATTCGCGGCATTAATGGGCATAACAAGGACATTTTACGGAATCAAAGGATCAAAAATAAACCTGCAAAAAGCTTTAATCTTTAGCAGTTTTCTTTGCGTTGCGAGTTATCTTATTACGGTTTTCTCGCCGCTGCCGGTTATATCACTGATTGGCTGCGCTTTATGCGGCTTGTCTGTAGGGATGATGTGGCCGGGAACACTCAGTCTTGCAGCAAAACGGTTTCGCAAAGGCGGAACGGCTTTGTTTGCTTTATTGGCTTTAGCCGGTGATGTCGGCTGTTCTTTGGGTCCCGGTCTGGTTGGTTTGATTTCAAACGCTGTTCAGAAAACGCCGGATATTTTTACCGTCAATTGGTTTTCCGGTATGGATGCCACAGGAACCGGATTAAAAACCGGGCTTCTGTTCGCGGTTATTTTTCCCGTTATCATGTTGATTGGAGTCGGAAAGATCGCTTCATCATAATCTACCATTACTCAATAAAAAATGTTATACTGGATAAAGTCTTTATCCTTTTAGCTAAAATCAAAATATAACGTAGTTCTTGTGAGGGATACATATGGACAAACCTACAATAGAAAAAAAGCTTACGGAAGGGAACGTATTTAAGCAGTTGATTTTTTTCTCGCTGCCCTTTATGCTTTCAAATTTTATTCAAACGCTTTATAATGTCGCCGATATGTTAATCGTCGGAAATTATATGGGCCCGGTCGGTATATCGGGTGTTAATATCGGCGGTCAGGTTACTTTTATAATGACAAATATAATAATCGGACTAACTGTCGGCGGTACTGTTGTTATCGCACAGTACCTCGGTTCGGGAGACAGAAAAAGCATGAATGAAACAATTGCGACGCTGCTCACCTTTTTGCTTGCGGCGGCTGTTTTCTTTACCGTGGTTATGATGCTTCTTTCCGATGTCATTCTTCGCATTATCCAAACACCGGCCGAATCATATAAACAGGCAAGAGATTATCTGAATATCACTTTAACGGGAACAATCTTCATATTCGGGTACAACGCTTTTGCCGCGATCCTGCGCGGCCTGGGCGACAGCAAGCGCCCGCTGATTTTCGTTTCGATAGCCTGTGTGATAAATGTTTTCCTCGACCTTTTGTTCGTAGGCGTATTCAACATAGAATCGGCCGGCGCCGCGCTCGCGACCGTTATCTCCCAGGCGATCAGCATGATATGCTGCATAGTCTATCTGAAAAGAAGCAACTTTAGTTTCGATTTTAAGTTCAGCTCTTTCCGGTTTTACAAGCAGCGCTTTTTTATGCTGATGCGGTTAGGCATTCCTATCTCTATCCAAAATGTTATCGTGAATTTTTCTTTTCTTGTTCTGACTGCAATTTCAAACAGTATGGGTGTGAGCGCGTCGGCAGCTTTGGGGGTAGTCGGAAAATACAACGGATTTGCAATACTTCCGGCTATTGCGGTCGGTTCCTCCGTTTCTGCGATGGTCGCCCAGAATATGGGCGCAGGAAAGATCGACCGGGTGAAAAAAACGCTCCGTGCCGGGATTCTGCTCGCTTTTTCGGTAACATTCGTCGTATACGTCATCACAAACTTATTCCCCGAGCAGATTCTCAGCCTATTCGGCAACGATCCTGAGATGATTGCCAACGGTGTGGACTATATCAGAACCTTTTCATTGGATTACCTTATTGTTCCCGTCACATTCTGTCTGAACGGACTTATTACAGGTTCGGGACATACGATAGTTTCTTCAATCAGCGGCATAATGTCATCCATCGGGTTCAGGATACCGATAGCGGTTTTATTCGGAATAGTACTGGACAAGGGAATGCGCGGATTGGGACTGGCAGCCCCGATCGCGAGCCTTGCCACTACGCTAATAATATTCATTTATTATATATCGGGAAAATGGAAAATGAACCCGGTCGTAAAAACAAACATTTCCGGCGAACCGCAGTCCTCTACACAATCCGTTCAGAGTTCACCCTGAGTTATGCTGACAAATTTGCGGGCAGCGTTTGACAGCGGGACGCTTTTAAGATAGCAAAACCCTATGGCCCTTTTAGGGATCTCTTCGGTCAATTCTATTTTATAAAGCTGACCGCTGTTCAGGTATTCGGCGGAAAATTCCTCGATAACACATGAAACGCCGAAGTTGTATTTTGCGAACTCCAAAAGCAGGTCGTGGGACCCTAATTCGATTTCGGGCTGTATTTTAATCCCTTTCGATGCGAGATATTTTTCAACATACTGCCTGGAATTGGATTTGCGCTCCAAAAAAATCAGCGGCAGCTTCGCAAGTTCTTCAGGCTCAACAGGCGAAGAACAAAGATACCTGTATTTCTCGCCGCACACGAATATATCGTGTATGTCAATGCACTTTCTGACGCAAAGCGCCGAATCCTTTACCGGTAAATTGCACACCGCTATGTCAATTTCCCCGGATTTAAGCATCGCACACAGTTCCATTGTAGTGCGGTTAATTATCTTAAGATTGATATTTGGGGAGCTTTTGTGAAATATTTCCAGGTATGGCAGCAGGTAGTACCTTGATATTGTATCGCCAACCCCTATTTTCATCTCTCCCGTTAAAAGATCCCTTGATTCGGCAAGTTTCCTTTCACCCGCACTGATAAGGTTTATGGCAGAGCTTACATATTCATAAAGAAGCCGGCCGTCATTCGTCAGATTAACCCCTTTTGAAGTTCTTGTAAAAAGACGCGTATCAAGCTCTCTTTCGAGATTCATAATCGCCTGGCTTACCGCCGGCTGAGTCATATATAACGATTTTGCGGCCTCTGAAAAACTCCGGTTCTTTGCCACTTCGTAAAATATCCTGTAAGCATCCAGTCTGACAATCATATAAAATCACCTTATACCTTATATATTTATTATACAATTAATTTATATCAAAATAAATCAGGAACAATATTTTTATCCGACTATGGATATTTTTCTCGTCGCGATAAATACTATTATCCTGGAAAGCCGCTTTTTGCGGCACTCTCAATATTATATAAAAACGATTTCTCTATGCCGCGGTTTTGATATACCTGATAATAAATTGTACTGTCCGGGGTTTTAAGCCGCACATATGGAAATAAGTCAAATAGCGGAGGAACCGATATGGATAACGATAAAATTGTAAATCCCACCGAGCAGCCTTGTTCATACTGGCTTTCGACAACCACGCAGACGAACTGGCCGCAGTTAAACGAAGATATTACCGTCGATTGCGCAGTAGTCGGCGGGGGTATGGCCGGTTTATTATGCGCCTATTATATCAGCAGCAAAGGCATCGACACGGTGGTTATCGATGCGGGCAGGATCGCCGAACGGACATCGGGGCATACCACGGCAAAAATCACGTCACAGCACGGCTTAATTTACGACAAAATAAAAAACCAAATGGGACAGGAACTTGCAAAACAATACGCCGAAGCCAATGAAACCGCGATACATGAAATTTTAAAAATCGCGGAAGAAAACAATATCAAATGCGATTATACTGCAGAAGCCGCGTATGTTTACACGCAAAAGGATAAAAACATAAACGCTGTCGAGAATGAGGCAAAAACAGCGTCCGATCTTGGTATTAAAGCGTCGTTCGTAGATGAAATTCCGCTTCCGATTCCCGTAAAAGCCGCAGTTATGTTTGACGGCCAGGCCCGGTTCCATCCGAGAAAATTCCTTGTCCCGCTTGCGGAAAAGATGGACAAAAAGGGCGTCAGGATATTTGAAGAGAGCAGAATAATAGATATTGAAGAAAATAACGGCCGTTATATCCTTACAACAGAACAGGAAAAAAAGATTACCGCGAAAAAAGTGGTAATAGCGTCCCATTATCCCTTTTATCAAAAGAAAGGTATGTACTTTTCGAGACTTTACTGTGAGCGCGCGTATATTATCGCCGTAAAAGCACAGGAAAAGTACCCCGGGGGAATGTACATCAACGCCGAAGACCCTTCCCGCTCTTTAAGAGGCTTAAACAGTGATTTGGACGAGTTCGTACTTATTGCGGGCGAAAGCCATAAAACAGGGCAAGGCAAAGATTTACACAACCATTACCGGGCTCTCGCGGAGTTTGCGCAAGGTATTTTTACAATCGACGATATTCCTTACAGATGGTCGGCCCAGGATTGCATGACCCTTGACGGTATCCCGTATATAGGCAGATATGCTTCGGACACGCCCAGCCTTTATATAGCGACAGGTTTTCAGAAATGGGGAATGACAGGTAGCATCGTCAGCGCAATGATAATAAAAGACCTTATATCAAAAGGTGAAAGCCCATGGCAGGATGTGTACGATCCGTCAAGAAAGAACATTGCCGGATCGGTTAAAAATTTTATTGTTGAAAACCTCGATGTCGCAAAACACTTTATAAGCGGGAAAATTAAACCGATATCCGAAAATTACGATATTAAGCCCGGAGAAGCCGATATTGTCGAATTAAATGGCAACAGGGCCGGCATATACCGCGACGAGAACGGAGAGCTTCATATCGTTAATACGACATGCACGCATATGGGCTGCGAACTCAACTGGAATTCCGCGGAAAAGTCCTGGGACTGCCCGTGTCATGGCTCCAGGTTTGCTGTTTCAGGCGATATTGTAGAAGGACCGGCAGTTAGACCGTTAACGAAAGAATCCGACACAAGCCTCGTTGAAAAATTAATAAAGGATCAATTCTAGCCGTAAGTTTTTAGTAAAGAAAAAGGCATTTATTCGTGTTTTTGCGAATATGCCTTTTTTCATATTTAATATAACAGGGCCCCTTTACAATGATTCATATAAACGTTAATGGGTTCAGCGGGATCCGGTCGGCAAAAATGGAATTATTCCTTTTGCAAACTCGGACATGCTCATCGTCTGCAACCAAACTTTCCCCGGCCCGGTCAGAGTTGTAAGGAACAAACCTTCACCGCCGAACAGTATATTTTTAAAGCCTTTAACCATTTCAGCCGAATACTGTACCGTTTCTTCAAACGCCGCAACATTTCCGGTATCCACCTTTACTGTTTCACCCGGAGCCAATGTTCTCTCTACAAGGCTTCCGTCCACTTCAAAAAACACTATGCCCGTGCCGGATAAACGCTGCATGATAAAGCCCTCTCCTCCGAAAAACCCGGCTTTAAGGCCTCTTGTTACATATGCGCTTAAGGTTACGCTCGGCTGGGCGCAAAGAAAAGCGCTTTTTTGAGCAATTATCGGACATTTCGAGACATCAACGGCGACAATGTGTCCCGGAAATGCGCTGGCGATTACAATCTCCTGATCAGGTGCGGTAGCTGTATATGTAGCCATGAACAACGATTCTCCGGAAATCATTCTGCCAAGCCCTTTCATAAAGCTTCCCTGCATATTCGTCTGCATGGTTATGCCACTGTCCATCCATGTCATGCCTCCGGCCTGCGTGTAAATACTCTGGCCTGCTTTAAGGCGAATTGAAACCGCCGGCAGGTTTTCGCCGAATATTTTATAATCCAGCGGTTCAGCAGCCGCATACTGTGCGGCGGGACGCTCCGGACCTGCACTGCCGGAACTGCTGCCGACATTGTTTACCGGCTTTCCGCAAGAAGTACAGAATTTTGTACCGGCATCAAGCTGTTTTCCACAATTTTGACAAAACATTACCTTTCAACCCCTTTCTATAAAATAAAATAACAACACACAGAGAACCGAACCAAAACGCATTATTTATGATATGCTATCATTAATGAAGAACTTTAAAAGCCTGCGGCAAATCCTGAACAACAAATATCATATCATAACATTCCAGAAAAAGTATATCATTTCCATATTCCACATTCAACTTAATTTTTTACATGTCCGGTGTTGAAATCTATTTCGTATAATGCTATGATAGATTCTGTTCGGCCTTCGTTGTGCCTGAATAATTAATCACTAAGAGGTGTATGTTTACATGAGCGTAACTATTTTCTACATTATGTCCATTATTGTGTCAATTCTTGCTTTTCTTTTCGCGGCATGGCTGTATGGATGGGTTCGGAAACAGCCGTCAACGAACAAAAGAATAATTGAAGTGGGTGAACTGATTCGAAATGGCGCCGCTACATTTTTGAACAAGGAATACCGTGTTCTTGCCAGGTTTGCAGGTGCGGCGGCAATTCTTATTTTCATTTTCCTGCCAAGTCCTGTATGGACGGGTAATATTTCAAAAAACATCACTATGGCGATAGCCTACATAGCCGGAACCGTTTTTTCGGCTGTTGCGGGAAAAATAGGCATGAGTATTGCAACTATCGCAAATACAAAAGCCGCGGAAGCTGCCATGAAAGGCATTAAACCGTCATTTATGACCGGATTCCGCGGAGGAGCCGTTATGGGTATGGCTGTTGTAGGCTCAAGCCTGTTAGGGGTTACGGCGATATTGTTGGCAACAAACAATACGACAGCTCTTTTGGGTTTCAGTTTTGGAGCTAGTTCTCTTGCGCTGTTTGCAAAGGCAGGCGGAGGGATTTTTACGAAAACGGCCGATATCAGCGCCGACCTCGTCGGCAAGGTAGAACTTGGCATTCCGGAAGATGACCCGAGAAACCCTGCGGTTATAGCCGATAACGTTGGAGACAATGTCGGTGATGTCGCCGGTATGGGAGCCGATCTGTTTGACTCTCATGTGGCTTCAATGTCCGCGGCTCTTGTCATAGCGGTTGCCCTTGACAGGGTAAGCAGAGGAACTGTCAACGCAAGCATGGTGCTATGCTATGCGGCCCTTGGGCTTTTATCTTCGATTATCGGCGTATCTATGGCCCGTATAGGGAAAAACGGGGATCCGACAAAAGCGCTTAACAACAGCACATATGTAACTACCGGCATATATGCCGTTTTAACGCTGTTGGCCACAATAGCTTTTAAATTTGAATGGCGTATCTGGGGCGCTTGCATTGCGGGACTTCTCACAGGCGTTATCATCGGCATAGCCAGCGATTATTTCACGAACGACTTGAGAAAACCTGTACAATACGTGGCGAGGGCTTCAAAATCCGGACCGGCCTTTACAATACTGTCCGGTATATCATATGCCCTCTTAAGTGTGCTGCCTTCGATGATAGGCATCGCTTTCGCGTCATTGATCGCTTATAAACTTTGCGATCCCATCGGTGACGGTTATGCGATGTTCGGAATATCAATGTCGGCGGTTGGTATGCTATCAATAGTCGGAATGGTAATCTCGAATGACGCTTACGGACCGATAGTCGATAACGCGAGAGGCCTTGCCGAAATGGGCAATCTCGGGGAAGATGTGCTTAAAGTGACCGACGAGCTAGATAGTGCGGGAAATACCGTAAAAGCAATTACAAAAGGGTTCGCGATTGCGGCGGCCGGCTTGACGGTTATCGCACTTTTGGGCGCTTTTATCAGCGAAGTGAATACTGCAGCGTTAGAACTCGGTGTTGAAGGCCTTAAAGGCTTTGATATAATGAATCCGCTTGTATTTTTCGGCATGCTTGTCGGCGCCGCAATACCTTTGGTGTTCTCTTCAATGCTTATGCTTGGTGTAGACAGGAACGCTCAAAGGATGGTTCAGGAAATCCACAGACAATTTGATGAAATTACAGGCCTTAAAGAAGGCAAGGAAGGCGTTAAGCCCGAATACGACAAATGTATTGAAATTGCTACTTCCGGCGCAATTAAAGAACTGATTCCCGCCGGCCTTATGGCGATCGGCTTCACCCTTATCGTTGGTTTCGTCGGAGGAGTCCAGGCAATAGGCGGCTTTTTGGCAGGGAACATTGTCAGCGGGCTTTTGTTTGCATTGTTTATGTCTAATGCAGGAGGTCTGTGGGATAATTCGAAAAAATATGTTGAAGCCGGAAACGAAGGCGGCAAGGGTTCCGATGCTCATAAGGCCGCGGTTGTCGGGGATACTGTAGGCGATCCTTTCAAGGATACCGCAGGTCCGTCAATCAATACGCAGATTACGGTTGTCTCCCTTATATCGTCTCTGTTTTCAGTGCTGTTTCTAACCTTTTCGATATTCTAGCGAGTAGTATTTTCTCTTAAATTAAAAGCTTTAATTAGGAAAATCGTTTAAAACCCTTCGCTTCGGTATGAGGCGGGGGTTTTCTTTTATTGTTAAGTTTTTGTTAAGTAAATATCCCAAATTTTCGGTTTTTTCTTAAAATAAACTTAATATTGAGCCTGTTAGCAGCTGTGATTTCATCAATTCTTAACATTTCCGCTGTAATATAAAAAGTGTAATTTGCCGCAATTTACAAAATTTTATATCAGTGTCGGACAAAGGAGGGCGAGTATGGACAGTAACGTTTTATGCAAATGTACCGAAGACAGTGAAGAACAAAAGAAGTATGACGAAATCCGGAATGTAATTGACCTGTACAAGGGAAAGGAAGGCTGTTTGATACAGGTTCTGCATGCGGCACAGAAAATCTACGGCTACCTTCCCCTGGAATTGCAGCGGTTTATAGCCGATGCTCTAAACATACCTTTCTCGGAGGTTTCAGGAGTAGTATCATTCTATTCGTTTTTCTCCGTCAAACCGAGAGGAGAACACACAATTCGCGTTTGCCTCGGTACGGCATGCTACGTACGCGGCGGCAAGAAACTCGTAGAACATATTCAAAAAACACTGGACGTGGAGCTTGGCGGAACTACAACCGATGGCAAGTTCACTTTTGAGGTTGCCCGTTGTATCGGAGCCTGCGGACTCGCTCCCGCAATCATGATCGATGATGTTGTCTACAAGCAGATGACACCGACAAAACTTGACTCATTGCTGGCCAAATTTTACGAAAGGGGTGGTGACAAGTGAGCGTTCGGATAAAGAAAAAAGATGATCTGAAGGCAATAAAAAAAGCATACCAGGAACTGAACGGAAAATATAAACACCAGATCCTTGTATGTGCGGGAGCAGGCTGTGTATCATCCGACTGCTACGTCGTGCGCGACGCTGTTTTGGAACAGATTAAAGCCTTATCCCTTGACAACAGTGTAAAGGTCTATGAAACAGGGTGCATCGGCACATGCGCCGTCGGACCGGTTATGCTTATCCTGCCGGAACGTATTTTTTATACGAAACTTACTGCCGAAACCGCCCAAAAGATTGTAAAAGCGCATATAGTCGATAATGAAATCCTGGAAGAATATACATTCTTTGATCATGCGCTGAAAAAACACATACCGAAAATAGATGACATAAACTTCTTTAAGGAGCAGGTCCGCATTGCGTTACGCAACTGCGGGATCCTTGACTATAAGAGCATTGAAGCGTATATCGCCGCCGGAGGATATGAAGCGGCTGCCAAGGCATTCACGGCGATGACAGATAAGGAAGTAATCGACGAGATTAAAGCATCGGGCCTAAGGGGCCGTGGCGGAGCCGGATTCCCTACCGGAATCAAATGGGATGCCGGACGCAGGGCTGAAGGCGATGTGAAATACATAGTCTGCAACGCCGATGAGGGCGATCCCGGCGCATTCATGGATCGGAGCATTATAGAAGGCGACCCGCATACGCTTATCGAAGGAATGATGATAGGCGGATATGCGATAGGAGCAAACAAGGGTTATGTTTATATCAGAGCTGAGTACCCGCTCGCCGTCGAACGTCTCGCCGCCGCTATTGAACAGGCCAGGGAATACGGCCTTTTAGGCGAGAATATATTCGGAAGCGGGTTTAATTTTGATCTCGAAATAAGAATCGGCGCCGGCGCTTTTGTATGCGGAGAAGAAACATCCCTTATGGCTTCAATTGAAGGGAAACGCGGCGAACCGCGCCAGAAACCACCGTTCCCGTTTGAAAAAGGCTTATTCGAAAAACCTACTATTATTAATAACGTGGAAACCTTTGCAAGCGTACCGGTAATTATCGAAAAAGGCGGCGAATGGTATACGCAATATGGTACCGAAAAGGCACACGGAACAAAGGTTTTCGCGCTTGCCGGCGATATTGTGAATACAGGAATTATTGAAGTGCCTATCGGAATGCCTCTCGGAGAAATTATCTTCAAAATCGGCGGAGGGATGCTTGACAAGAAGGCATTTAAAGCGGCTCAAATCGGAGGTCCTTCGGGTGGCTGCGTAACACAGGAAAACCTGAATGTCCCGACCGATTACGAATCTCTTACAATGCTCGGAGCAATTATGGGTTCAGGCGGTTTGATAGCAATGAACGAAGACACGTGCATGGTCGATACCGCCCGGTATTTCATGGACTTTATCCAGGACGAAAGCTGCGGCAAATGTGTCGCTTGCCGCGTAGGTACAAAAAGGATGCTTGAAATCCTTGAACGGATAACTCGCGGAGAAGGCCAGGAAGGCGATATTGAGCTGCTGGAGGAACTCGGCGCCGTCATTAAGGACAGTGCTATGTGCGGCCTCGGGCAGACAGCCCCGAATCCCGTACTCAGCACGATAAAATATTTCCGTGAAGAGTATGAGGAACATATCCGTAAAAAGTACTGCCGGGCCGGCGTATGCAGCGAACTCTTCATATCGCCGTGTGAAAACTCCTGTCCCGCGAACGTCAATATACCCGGATATTTAAGCCTAATCGCCGCTGGAAGGTTTATTGACGCGTATAACCTTATCCGTCAGGAAAATCCGCTTCCGTCAATATGTGGCAGGATATGCACCTCTCCGTGTGAACGACGCTGCCGGCGCGGAACCGTTGACGAAGCCGTTGCGATCCGCGAACTTAAACGGTTTGTTTCGGATTACGCAATGAGACATGAAGACACATACTTCCATGACATCGTTTGCTCGAAAAACGGCCATAAAGTCGCTATCATAGGCGCGGGGGCTTCGGGTCTTACATGCGGTTATTATCTTGCGAGAACTGGTTACGAGGTCGACATCTATGAACGCGAATCAGTCGCGGGCGGCGTTCTCGCCTACGGGATACCTGAATACCGTCTGCCTTCTGACATTTTGCAGCATGAAATAGATCTCATACGCAGATCGGGCGTTAATATCATATTGAACACCGAAGTCGGAGAAGATGTAGGATTTAAAGAACTCAGGGCAATGTACGACGCGATATATGTCGCTACGGGAACGCAGATCCCGCAGAAAGTTAACGTTCCCGGCGAAGATCTGAAAGGCGTTCTGCCCGGCATTAATTTCCTTAAAGATGTAAAGCTGTATAACAGCGTAGACCTTACCGATCATGTCGTTGCCGTTATCGGCGGCGGGAACACTGCAATTGACTCCGCGCGTACTGCGCTGCGGCTCGGAGCGAAAAAAGTCATGATTCTATACCGCAGAACGCGTGATATGATGCCCGCGTATGACATTGAGATTGAAGAAGCGCTCCATGAAGGAATCGAACTCCATGAACTTGTATCTCCCGTTCGTTTTATCGCGGACAAGCATGGACATGTTGCCAAGATAGAATGTGTCAGGAGACGACTGAGCAATTTCGACAACAAAGGAAGAAGGAATACAAGCCATATCGAAGGATCCAACTTCTTTATCGATGTAGACACCGTTATTACCGCGGTAAGCCAGTATTCGGACCTTCCGTTTGTGCCGAAGGATGATATAGGCGTGACGCCGTGGGGCACGTTTATCGTTGACAGTGAAACCCAGATGACGACGATGCCCGGTGTATTTGCCGGCGGCGACGTCGCAAGGGGACCTGATGAAGTGATCCGGGCTATCGCTGACGGCAAGAATGCCGCCCGGTCTATTGATTTGTACCTTAACGGCAAAGGGATACTAAACAAAGGCGAAAAAATAGATATCCCCGAGATAATCGACGAAGATGAAATCGTATCTCACGAGCGGTTCCCGATGGAAATGCTGCCGCTGGAGCGGCGTGTCAAATCCTTTGATGAAGTTGTGCTTGGATATCATAAACTAAACGCAATAGCGGAAGCAATGCGTTGTCTGCACTGTGACAGGAGGTAGGTGAAAGCTATGTTAAATTTAACTATTAACGGAAAAGCAGTTACTGCCCCTGAAGGCAGTACGATACTCGAAGCCGCAAAATATAACCATATAAAGATACCAACGCTTTGCCATCTTGATGATATACACTCGATCGGTTCATGCCGTATATGTGTTGTTGAAGTTGAAGGAGCAAGAACGCTTCAGGCAGCATGCATCACAAAAGCGGTTGACGGCATGGTTATAAAAACAAACAGCGAAAGGGTGCAGAAAGCACGGAAGGTCCTTTATGAACTGCTTATGTCCGACCATAATGATGACTGCCTGAACTGCAAGCGGAATACCACCTGCGAGCTTCAGGAACTGGGCAAAACACTCGGGATCGAACAATCCCGGTTTGAAGGCGAACAGTCATCGTCACCGATTGATTTTTCAGTATCAATAACAAGAGATCTGTCCAAATGCGTCTTGTGTCGCCGCTGTATTACGGTATGCAACGAGATTCAGGGCGTAGGCATATTAAACGCGCAGAACCGCGGGTTTGAAACAGTTATCGGTCCGGGCATGGATCTTCCTTTAGGTTCGGTAAACTGCTCTTTCTGCGGCCAGTGTACGGTGGTATGCCCCGTCGGAGCCCTTAAGGAAACATCGTCAGTAGAAAAAGTATGGACGGCAATCAACGATAAAACCAAACGTGTCGTTGTACAGGTGGCCCCGGCAATCAGGGTCGCAATAGGAGAAGAATTCGGCCTGCCCGCTGGAACACGCGTTACCGGCAAACTAGCCAGTGCTCTTTCGTATCTTGGCTTTGATGATATTTTCGATACAAATTGGGCTGCTGATTTGACAATAATTGAAGAAGGCACAGAATTTTTAAACCGAGTGAAGAATGCGTTAACGGGCAAAAAAAGCGTACTGCCGATGATTACAAGCTGCAGCCCCGGCTGGATCAAGTATATTGAACATACATTCCCCGATCAGCTTCCGCATTTGTCTACATGCAAGTCGCCCCATATGATGATGGGGGCTGTTGCAAAATCGTATTACGCGGATAAGCTTGGGATCAAACCCGAAGACATGTTCGTCGTATCGGTAATGCCGTGTACCGCAAAAAAATGTGAAATAGAGCGGGAAGAAATGAAGAATAACGGCGTTCCGAATGTCGATGCAGTTCTTACGTGCCGGGAGCTTGCGGACATGATTAAAGAGGCAGGAATAGATTTTGTAAATCTGCCCGATCGCGAATTTGACGCGCCTCTTGGCATGTCTTCAGGCGCGGCCGATATATTCGGAATTACCGGAGGAGTTATGGAAGCAGCACTGCGTACGGTTTACGAACTTGTGACGGGACGTGAGCTTCCTTTTGACAAACTGCACGTTACTCCTATTGTAGGTTTGGAAAGAATTAAGGAAGCCACGATAAAAATAGAGAACCCGCTTGAACAATATACATATCTTGACGGTGTGGAAGTAAAAGTGGCCGTTACGAGCGGATTAAAAGGCGCAAGAACTCTTATGGAACAGATTGCCGAAGGAAAATCGCCATATCATTTCATTGAGGTAATGGGATGCCCCGGAGGATGCATAACCGGCGGCGGACAGCCGAGAAGCAGCGACCCGGACGTCCGGGAGAAAAGGCTTAAAAACCTCTATGACGAGGATGAAAGCAAGACGATTAGAAAATCGCACGAAAATCCTTATATCGTATCATTCTATAAGGAATTTCTCGGCGAACCGAACGGCCATCTTGCCCACGAACTGCTTCATACCCACTATGTCAAAAGAGGAAAATATAATGAGCATACAGCCGAAACCTTTGTGCTTGATGTTCCGATACCAGAAAAACTCAGCGGAAAAACAGTAAAAACTGCAGAACCGCGAGAAATGCCCGATACCGTAAAAGTACGTTCCCGTGAGGAACTGGAGTCTGTTGCAATATTAAACCTTGAGGCTGAGAACAAAAGACTTAAAAAAGAACTTGAAGACACATTGGAAACGGTGGACATACTTAAACGCGTTATTGCCGATTATGTACAACAGGGTAAATAAGCGACTAAATGTAAAAAGTATTGCCTAAAATGTAATAACCGCGAAAACGCGGTTATTACATTTTTTATTTAGCTGCCTCATCGTAAAATTCAACAAACTTGTAACCGAAACCTCTGACGGTTTCGATATAATTATCGCGCGGCCGCAGAGAATCACGCAGCGTTTTGATGTGAGTATCAACGGTGCGGTCTGTTCCGTAATAATCGTGGCCCCATATTTCATTCAATATCATTTCGCGCGAAAAAGTCTGGTTCGGATGCTTTGCCAGCAAAAGCAGAAGCTGGTATTCCTTCGGGGTTAAAAACACTCTTTTGCCGTCAACATACACCGTATGAGACATTGTATCAATGTTCAGCCCTTCAAAAACAAGGTTCCGGACCGGTATGTCCTCTTTGTCGGTCCTGCGGCGAAGGATAACCTTTATGCGCGCCAATACTTCCTTTGCCGAAAACGGTTTTGTGATGTAGTCTTCAGCCCCAAGCTCAAAACCCTTTAATATAGACTCTTCATCATTTTTCCTGGATAAAAATATGAATGGGATGCCCGACATTTTGCGTAACTGCCGGCTTACGCTTTTTCCGTCCAGTTCAGGAAGCTGATCTTCCAATAATGCCAAATCATAATCATATCTTCTGAAATGCTTGATTGCCGTAATTCCGTCCGGTACCGGATCCACTTCGAAACCTTCCAGCGTAAGGACTTTTTTTAAGTCGTCTCTTGTTTGTTCGTCACCGTCTGCCACCATAATCCGTATTTTCACAGGATGCACCTCGCATTTGCCGTATATTTACCCTGGCTGCGTTCATTTTTCCGTAATACCGTCCGGGTTCTTCCGTTACGTAAAAACACAGCAGGATACTGCGTCCTATACTGCAAAATAATAAGCTTCCAAGAAGCTGTAAAAAATAATCCAATAGGCCCGTCCGTTCCGTTGGGATATAAAATCCGGTGAAAGGCGCGATATTGTTAAATATTTATCATCGCCATAGTTAATACTATTATAAATTTTAAAAGAAGTCAACCAAAATTTGTCTGATTTTTAACAAAGTTATAACACAATAATTAAATCCATTTTTCCCCTATTATATAGTAATTTGTTAAAACACGGTTTTGTTCAACAATAAGCTTTATTCCACGCCTTATCAATCTTGACACATTGATATAAAAATAATAAAATCAATATAATAAAAATCAGGATAAATATTGGGAGGGAATAAAAATGAAGAGATTATTAACTTTATGTGTATGTTTTCTTATTGCTGTTACACTGATAGGATGTTCGAAAGGAAATCAAAATGAAATAAGAATCGGAATAAATTATGAATTATCGGGAGGCGTTGCAACATACGGCCAGAGCTCAGTTGAAGGCATTGAAATGGCTATTGAGGAAATAAATAATGCCGGCGGCATAAATGGCAAAAAAATAGTGCCTATTAAATATGATAACAAATCGGAGCCAGCCGAAGCTACAACTCTCGCAAACAAATTAATTACCCAGGACAAGGTTGTCGCAATACTCGGTCCAGCTACTTCCGGTTCATTTAAAGCTGAAATACCGGTAGCAAACGCAAACAAAATACCTGTTGCGTCCGGTTCGGCCACTGCCGACGATGTAACCGTAACCAGTGACGGTAAAGTACAGGAATATGCTTTCCGCGTATGCTTTAACGACTCATTCCAGGGAACCGTTATGGCAAATTTCGCGGCAGATAACCTGTCGGCCAAAAAAGCGGTTATAATTATGGATAGCTCCAGTGATTACGGTAAAGGTCTTGCGAAGAACTTCAAGGATAACTTCGTTAAAGCCGGCGGTTCAATCGTCGCTGAAGAGGCATATGTTGCCGGAGATACCGACTTTAACGCGATTCTTACTAAAATTAAAGGACTCGATTTTGACGTAATATACATACCCGGATACTATAATGAAGCGGGTTTAATTATCAAACAGGCCCGCGCGCAGGGAATTACCGCGCCGGTACTCGGAGCTGACGGCTTTGATTCCCCTGTTTTATTGGAACTGGCCGGAGCCGAAGCGCTGAACGACATTTACTTTACAAACCACTATTCTTCGCTGGACAAAGACCCTGCTGTTGTAAAGTTTATCGAAGATTTTAAAGCAAAATACAATAAAGAGCCCGACGCTTTCAATGCGCTCGGCTACGACCTTGCAAAATTCGTATGTGACGCAATCGCCCGTGCTGAAAAGCTTGACGGCGAATCGATTAAAAAAGCTCTTGAAGAAACGGAAAACTTTGTCGGCGTTACGGGAACATTAAGCGTCGATGAATACCATAATCCTGTAAAATCAATAGTCGTTATAGGTTTGGAAAACGGAGTACAAACTTCCAGCGTTAAGATTAGCCCGTAATTTATTATCATTTACCGATTGGATGAGGGTATATACCCTCATCCAATTAATATTTCAAAACTAAAAGTTTGTTCCCCGCCCTATCCGTTTGTATGGAATAAACCGGGAAATACCGGCGGCGGACAGGAAATTTAAATTTTCTCAATTGAAAGAAGGTTGCTTATTGGAACAGTTTTTACAGCAAATCGTAAACGGGGTTTCACTGGGAAGCATATATGCGCTTATAGCTTTAGGCTATACGATGGTTTACGGCATCATTAAGCTTATAAATTTCGCGCACGGCGATATATACATGCTTGGTGCGTATATAGGCTATTTTTGTATGACTTACTTTCATCTCGGGGTTATACCGTCACTCCTTATAGCAATGGCAATATGCACCTTATTGGGTGTTATAATAGAACGCATAGCATACAAGCCGCTCAGGAACGCTACAAGAATAGCGGTGCTCATTACCGCAATAGGAGTATCGCTGTTTCTTGAATACGGCACAATGTTTTTTGTAAAAGCAAATGTACGCTCATATCCCCCTTTGAAAGGGATACTGACTCATTCATTTAAACTTGGCAGCATTGTCGTTACAGCACAGCAGATATTAATTGTATGCATAACAATCATACTGATGGCTTTCCTGCAGTTCATCGTAAAACGTACGCGCATAGGAAAAGCAATGCGCGCCGTTTCGCTTGACAGGGATGCTGCGGAGCTTATGGGAATCAATGTCGATAATACAATCTCGTTTACTTTCGCACTGGGCTCCGCTCTTGCGGGTGCTGCGGGGATTTTGGTGGGCATCTATTATAACTCAATCAACCCTCTGATGGGGATATTGCCAGGCCTGAAAGCCTTTGTAGCGGCTGTCTTTGGCGGTATCGGAATAATCCCCGGTGCAATGATAGGCGGTTATTTTATAGGAACGGTTGAAGTTATGGTCGCAGGATACGGGAATTCAATGTTTAAGGACGCGGTCGTATTCGCGATATTAATCCTGATCCTTATTGTAAAACCATCGGGACTGCTCGGTAAAGAGACCAAAGAGAAGGTATAGCGTTATGAATAAATTGGCTGAAATTAAAGGAATAAAAAAATGGTTTGCCCTTTTGCTGACTTATGTTATAGTACAGCTTCTTGTTTCGTTAAATATTATTAATGACTACATTATGGCAACCATAACGACAATCTGTATAAATATCATACTTGCGGTAAGCCTGAACCTGATAACAGGGTTTACGGGCCAGTTCTCGCTTGGGCATGCCGGTTTTATGTCCATCGGCGCCTATACATGCGCGATTATCATAATGCGCTATCCCTCACCACTCAGTTTCATTATAGGTTTATTCCTCGGGGCGATACTCGCGGCATTGCTCGGGTTCATCGTCGGGCTGCCCACACTGCGCTTAAGAGGCGACTATCTTGCCATCGCAACGCTGGGTATGGCCGAAATTATCCGGTTTGTTTTCCTTAATCTTGACATAACAAACGGGGCTGCGGGATTATTCGTTGGAGTTCAGTATACGAACTGGCTCTGGCTGTACGTTTTCACCGCAGGTACCGTTATATTGATAACAAACTTCGTTAATTCTTCGCACGGCCGCGCATGCATATCGATCCGCGAAGATGAAATAGCGGCTGAAGCAATGGGTATCAACACCACAAAATACAAGGTTATCGCGTTTATTATCGGAGCTTTTTGCGCAGGGATCGCGGGAGCTTTGTATGCCTCGTATTTTTATTTCATAAAACCGGATTTGTTCGGCTTCCTGAAGTCAATAGACATACTTGTCATAGTTGTGCTGGGCGGACTTGGAAGCATTTCCGGTTCAATACTCGCCGCTTTTCTTCTTGCGATAATTTCGTCCCTGCTTCAGTCTTTCCCGGAAATCCGAATGGTCATTTACTCGGTACTGCTTATTGTGATAATGCTTTTCCGGCCGCAGGGAATTATGGGTTCAAAAGAACTGTCATTGTCAGCGTTCAAAAGCCTTGGCAGCATTTTTGAACGTAAGAACGGAGGTGAACGCTGAATGCCCATTCTTACCGTCAACAAACTGACAAAATCGTTCGGAGGTTTAACCGCCGTATCGAATGTATCGATGGAACTTAATCACGGCGAACTGGTAGGTCTCATCGGACCGAACGGCGCCGGAAAGACAACCGTATTCAATATGCTGACCGGAATATACGCTCCCTCTTCGGGAAATATAACGCTTTCTACAGGCGGTAGAAGTATACGTTTGAACGGAAAGAAACCGTATAAAATCTGTAAGGCAGGTATAGCGAGAACATTCCAGAATATCCGGCTGTTTAAGGACCTGACCGTTCTTGACAACGTCCGGATTTCAATGCACAAGAATATCCGGTACGGGCTTTTGCATGGAATGTTTCATTCCAGGTTGCATTCGGATGAAGAAAAAAAGCTAATGGATAAAAGTATTGAGCTATTATCCATATTAAAACTGGATCATAAAAAGGATGAGCTTGCGAAAAACCTCCCGTACGGAGAGCAGCGTCACCTTGAGATCGTGCGCGCACTGGCGACGGAACCGAGCCTTCTTCTTCTCGATGAGCCGGCCGCCGGGATGAATCCCGCCGAAACATCCAGGCTGACCGAAGTTATAGGCTGGATCCGTAAAAATTTTGATCTCACGATTCTATTGATTGAACATGATATGTCTGTTGTTATGAGAATATGTGAACGCATTTATGTGCTGGATTACGGGATCGTCATTGCCGAAGGCTCTCCCGATGAAATAAAAACAAACCAGCGGGTTATCAAGGCATACCTGGGGGAGGATATGCGTAATGCTTGAAATAAATAATCTGAACGTCCATTTCGGTGTTATACATGCGCTGAAAGGAATCTCACTGAAAGTTGAAGAAGGTGAGATTGTCACTCTTATCGGTGCGAACGGCGCCGGGAAAACCACAACCCTGCGTACAATATCGGGGCTTAAAAAACCTACCGACGGCACAATTTTTTTTAACGGAAACGATATCACATCAGCGTCGCCGCAGGACAGGGTCAGAATGGGCATTTCCCTCGCGCCCGAAGGACGGCGCATATTCAGCAGTCTGACCGTCCTTGAAAACCTTGAGCTTGGAGCTTACCTCAGACGTGACAAAGCGGAAATAAAAAAAGATATTTCTATGGTATATGAACGGTTTCCAATCCTAAAGGACAGGAGAAAACAAGCGGCAGGCACGCTGTCGGGCGGCGAGCAGCAGATGCTTGCGATTGGCCGCGCGTTAATGAGCAGGCCGAAGCTGTTATGCCTTGACGAGCCTTCAATGGGTCTCGCGCCGCTGCTGGTTCAGGAAATATTCGACATCATACAGGATATCAATCGAAAAGGAACCACAATACTGCTGGTTGAACAGAATGCAAGCATGGCTTTGCAAATAGCAAACCGCGCATATGTCATGGAAACCGGCACAATATCTTTATCAGGAACAGGAGCCGAGCTTATGCAGAGCGAAGAAATTAAAAAAGCATATTTGGGAGGTTGAAACAATGTTTGTAAAAAACAAGATGACTACAAACCCGTTCACAATTTCACCGGACCAAACGATACCCGATGCCCACGAAATTATGTCGAAACACAATATCCGGCGCCTTCCTGTTGTTAAAGACGGCAAGCTTGTGGGCGTTGTTTCGAGAGAAGATATTATGCGCGCCTCACCTTCCATCGCAACAAGCCTGAGCATTAACGAGATTACTTATATCCTGTCGAAAACAAAAATCAGCAAGGTTATGTCAAAAAATCCTATTACTATATCTCCCGGCGCTCTTTTGGAAGAAGCGGCTACTTTAATGAGAGATAACGGCGTCAGTTTCCTTCCTGTGGTCGAAAATAACAAGCTGGTCGGAATAATTACCGAAAGCGATATATTTGATTCGTTCATTGACCTGCTCGGATTCCGTGAAAAAGGCACACGCCTGACGATCGAGGCGCCTGACGAACCGGGTATTTTATCGGAACTGACCGGGATTTTTGCGGAACACGGCGCTAATATAACCAATGTCGCGGTTTACCGCGGACAGGGTGGTAAAAGTATCGTTGTTATCGGGATCAATTCGCAGAATACCGATAAAATTGAAAATGATATAGAACAAAACGGCTATAAGATAATATACAAGCTTAAAAATATCTGATGTGTTTTAAAAAAAACAAAACGCCTGAAAAGAGTTCCGCGCTTTTCAGGCGTTTATTTATTTGCCGGCCGTTAATTGATATTATTCGAATGATGCCGCAAACTCTTTTTCAATATCCGAATAATTTTCGAGCATTTTAACAAACACATTTACAACATCGGCGTCAAACTGGGTGCCGGCTCCTTCTTTAAGCTGCTGTATTGCCGTATTCAGATCCAGTTTTGAGCGATACCTTCTATCCGACATCATCGCGTCGAAAGCGTCGGCAACCGATACAATTCTGGCCAGAAACGGTATTTCATCCCCCTTCAGACCGTCAGGATATCCCTTGCCGTCCATCCTTTCATGATGGCATTTCACAACCGGGACAACATCCTTGAACATAGAAATCACCGAAAGTATCCGGGCGCCCGTTATCGGATGTTTTTTAATCACTTCATATTCTTTTACGCTTAATTTATCGCTTTTAAACAGTATGTCATCGGTTATTCCCGTTTTGCCGACATCATGGAACAGACCCGCCACCCTAAGTATTTCAATTTCTGACTCGCTCAGTCCTAAAAGATTTCCGACTTTCACGCAGTAAAACGACACGCGATCGGAATGCCCGCGCATATATTCATCCTTCGTGTCAACCACCTGGCGGAGCGCTTCAATAGTATCCATATACCTGATTCTAAGCTGCTCATATGTCCGGTTTAACTCTTCATTTTGCATATTCAGAAGAGAATGCAGAAAAGCGTTCGTAAGGGCCGAAGCCGCCTGGGCGGCGTAAATCTCCAGCAGTTTGTAACCCTCCGCGATGTCGGTTGTAAGGCTTTCAACACTTTCCACATATAAAACCCCGATGCACTCGGAAAACTCATTAACAAGCGGAAGGATAATACCTGACTGTATTTTTAGCGGCTGCTTTGACATCTTTGCCCTACCGATATCTTCGAGCATTTTCGAACTGAGCATCGGCACAAAATCTGAAATTTTAGCCCTGTATTTGCCTATTCCTCGGAAAATACTCTTTTTTGAACTGTTATCCCCTGAAATATTGTCAACGAGAATAAAGGCGTTTTCACTGTTAAGCAGCGACATTAACTGAATCAGAATATCCTCGAGAATATTTCCCAAAGGCTGAAGCTGGTATATTTTAGGTACAGCATGAAGTATCTTGTTTAAGCCGTCCCTGAATTGTTTTATCGTATTCATCATATTTATTGATTTTATACCGGACTCAATCAACAACTGCAATTGATCGAAACGATCGCTTTTTTCGCAGTATCCCTGGATGTCAAGCGCCTTTATTGTATCAAGAGGCGGAGCCAAATCCTTATGCCCTGTGAGAAGAAGAATATATAGATCGGTATTGAACTGCCGTATACATTTTACAACTTCATCTCCGTGTATAGGCACCATTAAATAGTCGAGGATCATCAAGTCAAAGTGCTCATTTCTTACTTTTTCAATCGCTTCCAAAGGATTTGTTGTCCCTTCGAAATAATAGCCGCTTCGCTTCAGCAAAATAGACAGCGAATCTATAATTCCCTGTTCATCATCAACTATAAGAATTTTAGTATTTCCCGATAAAGCAGACCTTTTCTTTCTCATTAGTGTTATTCGCCCCCCAAATTTTTAACCTGCCTGACTTGCTTTTCGGGGAAGTCGAACGTAAAAGGTTGTGCCTTTCCCTTCTTCGGATTCAAACCACATTTCCCCGCCGAATCGTCCCTTAATTGTTGAATAGGACATATACAATCCAAGTCCCGTGCCGGCTGTCCCTTTTGTTGTAACCATCTCCTTCAGGAGTTTATGTTTTATACTGTCTGGAACTCCTTTGGCATAATCTTTTATGGCAAAGAGAATAGATTCATCATCACCATCAATATAAAAGTCAATTGAGCCGGTTTTCCCTTCATAAGCCTGAATAGCGTTTATAATAATATTATCGAAAACTTGAATTAAACTATTAATATCTCCATTCAGTTCACTTGATAAATCTACGCTGATTTTTGTGTTCAGTTCGCATTTATACCTGATAAGTTCGTATTTCATTAATATTTGTATTCTTTTTACCAGTTCATTTATAGTAAAGCTTACCATTGATGAAGCGCTCAGCTTCACCGCCTGGCCTTTGACTGCGTCGATGACATCGGATACATATGAACAATACGGCTTTATTTTGTTCAGCCACGACAGCATTTCATCGGCGATTTCGTAGTGATCGGATACCGTAACGTTTTCATCCCCTATCGATGCCCTGTACTCGGCGACAAGATCCTTCACCCCTTCAACAATACCCGCAATAGACATTATCGGCGTTTTAAGGTTGTGCGCAATTCCGCCGATCAGGTGCCCAAGAGACGCAAGTCTTTCCTGTTCCATCATAATAGCATGTTTTTCCTCGATAGCTTCAAGGTGACGTATATTTTCGGTTATATCCCTGAACAATATTACCGTACTCAATTGGCTTTTGTTAATAATGATAGGCGTAACCTCAACAGAAAAATACTTGTCATAATTCCCTTTTTGTATGTGTTTCTCAAACGTGACCGACATAGCCGATACTTTAGCCATGTTTATAAAGTCAATCAGGTTATTGTCGGCATCAATAAGGCATGTGCCCTGAAATACTTCCTGCAGGCTCTTGCTTCTCGATATTGTCAGGATTTTCTCGAAAGCCAATTCCATCGTTTTGTTATAATCAATAATCCTGTATTCATCATTCACAACCATAAATCCGTCCGAAATCTTATCCACTATCGTTCTAAGAGCAATCGGCGATATACTTAAAAAGTGGTATCTGAATATGGCAATCGCAATAAACAGCACAGCAGCTGAAAACGAAATAGCCGTGGTATAAAGAGGTACCTTAATTAATCTTGTTATAATTACTATGTTGGTCACTAAAGGAATAGCCGATCCAATAGCAATCAGTACTGACTGTCTTGAGAAGTAGCCGGAATTTTTTATCGAAAAACTGATAAGATAATATATCCCTGTTGAAATATAACTATACATAAATATGCTGTGGATGATGAAATACGGACCATAAACAATCCTGTCATTATATATTGAAAAATGAATAAAAAACAGGTTATGGTATGGGTTTGTCAGGAGCATTGCATATGAAACCACCGGAGGAACAAACAGCAATAAGTGTTTTAAGCCGAATCTGATTTTGGTGTTCGCATAAATAAGGCCTGTCAACAGCCAGGAAAAAGGGATAAAACACAAACCGATATTCCAGATATAGACGAACAGCATGTTTGATGATCCGGTGTTTAGTCTGTAATATGACTCCAAAAGATATCCTATACTCCACACAAGCAGCAGCAGGATATTTACCAGAAATATAAACTGTATCTGCCCTTTTTTCCGAATACTTAAAATATAGATAAGCAGTATCACTATCAGTATTGTTGAAATATGTAACAACACAAATAAAAAATTTTCCATCTCTAGTTATTCTCCATTTTTCAATATGCCTTATTTATTAAGAATAACATTAATGTCTTTTGATAATATATTTACAGAAGGCTGCGACAGCAAACTGTAATGATCCGCTTCAATAACAATGTTTGATACAGGGTTTAAACAATATTTATTCCATTCACTTACATTTTTCCTATAGTCCGCAATATTCGTATCAAGCAATGCGCTGTAAAAATTCACCCGGCTTTTTATTTTTTTCTGCGGATAGTACTTCATCCTGATTTTATGTATAAACACTATTCTCTTTAAATACTTAACAAGCTCGTCGGGCGACGCGGAACACTGCGGAGGCAAAATAAGCCTGATATCTTCCGGTAGATTTTTTACGAATGAAGCAATATCAATATTTCCGCTTAATAACTTACCAAATAATGCCCGCCACAATTGTTCATTGTTCAGTTCGCCGGAACCGCTTTTCCCCAGGATATTATTCAAAAACTCCGATTCTGCACGTTCACTGAAAAATGCATTTCCTTCCCAGTTTTTTGGAGCAATGGTATTCATTAATCCCAAAAAACCTATTTCGTGTCCGTCCCGTTCCAGAATTCCGGCCATTTCAAACGCTATAGCTCCCCCTATGCACCATCCTGCCAGATAATAAGGACCTTTGGGCTGTACACTTTGCAAGCTTTCGACATACCTTTCCGCTAACGAATATATACTCTTGTTGTCATACAGAACTTCATCGACAGCCTGTATTCCCCAAACAGAAAAGCTTTTATCAATCAGTTTGCCTAATTCAAAATAACATGCGACTTCCCCATTCCCAGCATGGACAAGGAATATGTTATTTTTTCTCCCTTCGGTGATTCTTACTATGTTTTCGGGTTTATCTAAGCTTTTATCGCTCTTCATACGTTCTTCTATATACTGGGCCATTTTTCTTATGGTTAATGATTCATTCATAATGCTGATAGGAATTTCTACCTGATATTTTGATGATGTCTTCGATACGACCTGGATAATGCTTAATGAATCGCCCCCGGCATCAATAAATTCGCTATCTACTCCAAAATTACTTTCCTGTAATACGTCCGACCAAATACTATATAATTCTCTTTCCAAATCTGTTTCGGGTTTAGTGAACGCTTCCGAAACCAAACTTGATACATCGGGTTTCGGCAGCAGCCGTTCATCTATTTTCCCATTGGGTGATAACGGCATTTTGTCAACCCTGATAAAAAAGGCCGGTATCATATAAAGAGGCAAGTATTTTTTCAAATCCGCTTTGATTTGTTTTATGTCAACATCATTCCGAGAAACATAATATACGCACAGTTTCTTATTGGCATCATCACCAATTACCGCCACATGGACCTTGTTTATATCACTTACTTCCAGTATCCGTTTTTCAATCTCTTCAAGCTCTATCCTAAACCCTCTTATTTTCACCTGAGAATCGGCGCGTCCCAGGATGTCTATTTCGCCTTCGGCCAGCCACCTGCCAAGATCGCCTGATTTATACAGTTTTTCATCTTGTGAAAACGGGCTTTGAATAAACACCGAATCGGTTAATTTTTTATTATTGATATATCCTATTGCCAATCCATGCCCACCGATATATATTTCTCCGACAACTCCTATCGGAACAGGCAGTAAGTTCTTATCAAGAATGTATATTTTAGCGTTATTCATCGGTCTGCCTATTGTTATTTTATCCGTTTTCGTTAATTCCGCCGAAGTAACAATAACAGTGGTTTCTGTAGGACCGTAACCGTTAAGAACAACAGCGTTCGTGTACTTTTTCAAACTTGATAACAGTTCTTTAGTGACCTTTTCCCCTGCTAACACTATTTGATAAACATTATGCATCGAATCGCGAAAATCCGTATTTTTTATAAAATAATGCATTTGTGAAGGAGTTGAAACAACCATATCGACACAGTATTTTTTTATTAATCGGGATAACAATACCGGATCCTTTCTTTCGGCATCATTAGCCATAACCAACGTAAGACCCTTATAAAATGCAGGAATTGTTTCAATAAAGAACACATCAAAGGAAAACGAAGTAAGCGACAGAACGGTTTTTATTTTATTATAGTCAATCCTGTCAAATAAACCGTATACGAAATTAATTAACGATCTGTGTTTAATCATTACACCCTTCGGTTTTCCGGTAGACCCGGATGTATATATTATATAAGCCAAGCTTTCCGGGTTGCTGACATAACTTTGGCTTTGACCCGAATATGCATAATTCTGCGGATCAAAAAGATTAATACGATCTATTTTCACATCCACATCGGGAACATTTTTGCAATCGGCGCCGGTTAACAGCAGCTTTGCGTTGCTGTTTTGCAGCATGTAATTCACTCTTTCCGCTGGGTAAATTTGATCTATCGGAAGAAAAGCGGCACCCGCCTTTAACACCGCGAGCATACCGACAATCATCTCTATCGAACGGCTGACCATAATTGCCGCAACATCACCCGGTTTTATCCCCTTTTCCCTTAACAGCACGGCCAGTGAATTAGCCTTTTCATTCAATTGTTTGTATGTTATGCTTTTATCATCGCAGATAACGGCCGTATTATCGGGAGTTTTCCTGACCTGCTGTTCAAAAAGTTCGTGAATAGTTTTGTCCTTCGGATAGTCCGCTTCCGTGTCATTAAACTCATACAAAACCTTTCTTTTTTCACTCTCGGGCAGCATTTCTATTGCGCTGATCTTTTTCGGAGGATTATCAAGAGCATGCCACAGCAGGCTTAACATATGGTGATGTATGAATTCAATTTCCTTGTCATAGTAAAGGTCTTTATGGTAGTCGTAATCAATAATTACGGTTTCTTCGTCATCCCTGTCATTCACATGGATTGTCAGAGAATTGGACTGATGCCCGTTGAAATGCCATCTCGCTGAATAATTAATATCTGTTTTATCATATTTCGTATTCTGATACGACAGCACAATATCATATAAATTGCCGGGGAAATCGTGCTTTTCCCGGACCTTCTTAAGTATCAGCTCATACGGATATCTCTGATGCCTGTATGAAGAAGAACATACCTGAAGTATACTGCGGCTGAACTCGGTGAAGCTCGTTTCGTCATTTATTTTGATGCGTAAAGGAACTGTGCTTACGAACATGCCTACCGTATTTTTTTCGGTCTGGTTAAGCCTGTTAAGTATCGGCGTGCCGATAATTATATCTTCTTTGCCCGTCACCCTGTTTATATACATCGATAAAGCTGACAAAAACAACGGGTACAGGGTTATCCTGTTTTCGGCACAATACTGCCTTAGTTTCCGGACAAATTTTTTGGGCGCGACAAACGTCTTTCTTTTTGATTCCGTTGATACGAGATTTGTTTTTCGCGTTTTAAGAACAGTCGCTTCAAACGGCTCACTATAAACCTCTTCCCAATAAGCTGCGTCTTTCTGCATGCGGTTTGATTTATAATACTCCATTTCGGTTTCCACATACGATAAATACGACGGGATAACCATTTGATCGTCCTGAATCGCATCACCGTTTTTAAGCGCCTTGTAATACCCCGTTACCAAACTGCATGATAAAGCCATAGACCACGCGTCAAACACTATGTGATGAAAGTTTGAGAATATTCCGCCCTCTTTGTCGCTTATCTTCAACAGAACAAAACGATATAAATCGCTGTTCAAAAGCTCGAACGGCTTTTTTGCCTCGTTAGCGTTCCACTCATACAATGCCGCTATAGGATCTTCATACTGTGAAAAATCAATAAAATCAATGGGCTTGTCCTGATATGGATGAACATACTGGCGCGGCTCTCCATTCTCATTAACGCAAATGCGCAGGCGTATACTTTCGTTATTCTTTATGTAAAGCTTCAAAGCTTCTTCAAGCAAGCCATAATCAATATTGTCTTCTTTAATTCTTATCGTGCCTGAAATATTCGAAATGGAAGTACCGGGATACATTTTTTCGGTATACCAGATTGACAATTGCGGAGAGGTTAACGGATATAATTTTTTCTCCAACATATATGCCTCCGTTAATGCTTTTTTCGTTAGATTACATCTAATTTTACCATATTAAGACTAAATTCGCTATGACAAAATAAAATAAACAGGATATTAAGGTAATAATTTCCCGATATTTCTAAAAAATGTCTCACATTCTCTCATGTTGAAACGACATGAAATTATAAGCAATTTCTCTTGTAAATTATACATATGATCTGTCAACTGTAATAACCGCATACAGTGATTTGTCTTTTTCATGTATCCGCCGTTTTATCTGTTCTGTTATTTCCTGTATGCTTATTTTACAATCAAAGGGAACCGTCACGTCAAATATCAGGTTATGATGAGTCGGACCCTTTACGACTCTGAAATCATGAATTGATAAGGTATTGTCAATCTCCGAAACCACTTCTTCGGTCATTTTTTGCATTTCATTCACGAATGGATCATCGGTAACAACCGGATCCATATGTATAACCATATTCAAATTATATTTATTCGATATATCACGTTCGATATTATCAATTAAATCATGGCTCACAAGAACATCCATATTCGCGTCAACCTCTACATGGACAGAAGCGAATGTATTAAGCGGGCCGTAATCGTGAATAACAAGATCATGTATTCCGATAACGCCGTCGTAATTAAGAATAAATGATTCGATCTTTTTTGTTAGTTCTTCTGAAGGAGCCTGGCCAATAATCCTGTTCATTGTTTCTCGCAATATTTGTATCGCCGAAAAAATTATGAACAGCGCAACCGCAATACCTATATAAGCATCGGGATTGACGCTTGAAAACCGGCTTATTACAGCCGAAGCAAAAACCGCTATGGTAGCCAATACATCGGCCATACTGTCGGCGGCGGTTGCCTGCATGACCATTGAATTGATACGCTTGCCGACTTTTCGGTTAAAATAAAAAAGCCACAGTTTCGCAAAGATTGACAGTGCCAGCACCGATAGTGTAATAATACTGAACTCGATTGGCTGAGGATTAATAATTTTGTAAATTGATGTTTTTATAAGTTCAAAACCAATAAACATTATCACAACCGCAACAACTGAAGAAGAAATATACTCGATTCTGGCGTGTCCGAACGGGTGAGTATTGTCGGCAGGCTTTGCCGCCATCTTTATACCGACAAGAGATATAATTGAAGAGCCGGCATCGGAAAGATTGTTCACCGCGTCAGCGACTACCGAAACGCTGCCGGAAAATGTTCCGACCGTAAACTTCGCGGCAAAAAGAAGTATGTTTACGACTATTCCGATTATACCGCCAAGCCTTCCATACTGCTCGCGAACCTTAACATTCCTGATATCCTTATGGTTTTTAATGAACAATCTTGCAAGAAAGCCGGCAATACCGCCGAGTTCTTTTCCGCTGCCTTCCATGTTTCCTCCGCTTAACTTGTTTATTTCAGTAATCTTTATTTTATTATTACAAATGCCTGGCTGCAAGTATTACAATAAAACTATCGTCATTGCTGATTGTAAGTGTTACCATTCAGGTTCAATAGTTAATCTCCGAACATTATTCCCGCAGGTCCTGGCTCGGGTGTTTCGTTTCCTTGCGCGACAAAGCACATACCGACAACACGCTTCAGATCCTGTTCATTCTTTGCGTAGAGGTCTCCATATTCCGGGTCGCTCATTAACCCGCTCCGCAGTTACCTATAGGCAGCAGGGCGTTGGAGCATGTCGCCCGTCGTCACCGAAAACACCCGAACCACCCGCTGGTTATTCTGCATTATTCACGCGGGGCCTGCTTCAGGTGTTTCGCGACAAATAAACAACCGCCCCGTTTTGAAGTTAAGCTTTAATTCCGGACATTTACAAGCCAACCTCAAAGGGAGCGGTTGTTCTTCAGTATATTTTATTCCTCTTCCTCTTCAAATATGACTGCATCATACGACATCTCGGCTTTCCTGCAGTCTTGTCCACCCTTAACAGTCCAAGCGACAAGCAAGGGATTGAATATCTTCCGGCAAAAAAAGTATCCGAACGAATTATCTTCAAATCGGTAGGCAATAAAATCGGGACGTGAAAACACATTAACAAAAAGGTTGGTCATCAGAAAAGACTGCCAAAAACCTAACTGGTTTCCGTCCTTTATAAAATTCATTGAAAGCTGTCCCCTTATAATATCGGGGCGGTTTTTCCTGAACCACCGCAATATGAACGGGTTAAATGATTCAATGCAGATAAAGCCCGTATAATCTTTTATTTCGTTGTACACAGCCTCGCATATTTCAGCGGCTGAATCACTAATGCCTGCTTTTATCTCGCATATGACCGGCTTACCTTTAAGAACTTTTAAAACATCCGAAAACAGCGGTATTCTTTCATCGGTATCATATAAGCGGCAGTTTTCCAGTTCCGCGTAATCGGCTTCTTTTACCTTTCTATCGTCACCGCACATTCTTTTCAGGTCGTCGTCATGGAATACAACAAGCTTATTATCTTTCGTTAACCTGACATCCAATTCCACTCCATAACCTTTTTCCTTAGCGTTTTTAAAAGCGGCGGCGGAATTTTCCGGAATGCCCTTCCCATGCAGGCCTCTGTGAGCGAACAGCACGCACGGAAATTTTTCAACACGTCTTTTATTTGGTTTTATCAGATAAAGAATAACAGCAAACAGAACTAAAAGTATAATAATCGCCGTTGCCATGATTAATCTCCCGCATCCATCATTTCAAGCTTGCTTTTTGGTGTAACAGGCTTGCTGTCCCCGTGCCGCACGATAAGCATCGTACAAAAAGCAACCGCGGTAAAAAACGCCGCATACGGGAACAATGTCCTGTACCCAACATACTCAAGCAATGCTCCTGATAGCACAGGCGTCAGGATTTGAGCCGCCATTGAAAAAGTATAATAATAACCGGTATATTTGCCGACATCCGAGCCTTTAGCCATTTCCACAACCATCGGATATGAGTTGACGTTAATCGCAGCCCAGCCGGTTCCTATCAATACGAGAAAAACAGTTAAAACAGGATGGTATGATGTCAGCATAAACGCCCCGCAAAAGGAAGCAAACATTAAAACGAGCCCCATAAGAATGGTTTTCCTTCTTCCTATTTTTGAAGCCAGAAAACCGACGGGGATAAACGCTATAACAGCGGCAACCGTTGCGATAAGCTGGTTGCTTGCAAATCCGCCGCCCGCTATTCCGAGAAAACTCTGCGCATATTTCGAGAATGCGGTGGTAACCGCGTTATATGCCATAAACCATAAAAATATTGAAATAAGAATAAATATAAGGCTTCTTTTTACATCGGGAGGCAGTTTTGCTTTTTCCCCCGAACCGATGTCTTCTTCTGCCGTTCCATGGCCGTTGATTTTCTCCATTTCCGCGACCAGCTTGTTTTCCTTTACCGAAAGGGCAAGGATAACAACTGATACAACCATAAGGGCCCCGACAATTGTGAATATCGGGAAATAATCAGGTTTTCCCGTCTTTGGAACCAATACCGCTATAAGCCCGAGCGATACCGCGCCGCCTATCGCGCCCATTAGATTTATAACCGCGTTCGCCTTTGACCTTAAAGGCTTTGGAGTGACATCGGGCATAAGCGCAACAGCTGGTGAACGGTATGTACTCATAAAAACGAGAGAAAAGAACAAAGCTATAATAAACATTGAAAAGGCAACGATATTATCCGCGTAAGGCATGAACATCATTGAAGTAACCGCTAACGCTGTTCCTCCCAGAATAAACGGCATCCTTTTTCCAATCGGCGTTTTGACTTTGTCCGAGAGAGCGCCGAAAAGAGGCAGCATAAACAGCGCGAGAACGTTATCCAACGCCATCACTGCACCTGCGGCGGTATCTCCAATATTAAACGTATTTTTTAATATCAGCGGAACAAGGCTGTCATAAACCTGCCAGAATGCACAAATCGACAAAAACGCGAGACCGATAATAAAAGTGCGCTTGTAATTAAGTTTCATTTCTTTTACCTCCGGATAAAAAAATTGAGACTCGTATATTTGAAGCATATCATTTATACGGAAACAGTGTCAACAACAGATCCCGAAGCTTCATCCTTCAGTTTCTTAAACGCGACGGACAGCATAAGCTTTATCCTGTTCAATTGGTTTACTTCGCTTGCGCCCGGATCATAATCAACGGCAACTATATTGCTTCCGGGATACCTCCGCCTTATTTCCTTTATCATTCCTTTGCCCGCGACATGGTTTGGAAGACACGCGAAAGGCTGCACGCACACTATGTTATCCACTCCTTCTTTTATAAGTTCCAGCATTTCCGCTGTTAAAAACCAGCCCTCACCCATGCAGATACCTGTTGAAATAATTTCTTCGGCATAGTCCGCAAGCGTATAAATATTTGCGGGTGGTGAAAACCTCGCGCTTTTTTGCAGGCATTTCACAAGATGCCTTCGGTACAGTTCAAGTATCGAAATCGCGGCCTTTCTGACAAGGCATACGGCGGCGTTCTCCGCTCCGTGTTTAAACCTTGCGATTCCGTTATATAGGCAATACAGCAGAAAGCCTGCCAAATCGGGAACCACGGCTTCACAGCCTTCGCTTTCGATGAAGCGGACAAGACTGTTGTTTGCCTCCGGATGGTATTTGACAAGTATTTCGCCGACAATTCCAACCTTTGGCTTTTTTATTCTTAATAGAGGCAGATTGTCAAATTCGCGGACAATGTTCTCTATGTTTTTAACAAAATCACCCCATTTTCCGGAGGATACCGCCGATTTGCATTTATTCGCCCACTTGCCGTAAAGACGTTCGGCAGAACCTTTATCGGCCTCGTAAGGTCTTGTTGCGTATAAAACCCGCATGAACAGATCCCCGTATACAATCGCCTGGAGCGCCTTGTGCAGCAGCCGTGTGGTTAACCGGAACCCCTGCTGTTCTTCAAGACGCATCGTGTTAAGCGATACGACGGGTATATGCTCCATGCCCGCATCCTTCAATGCTTTTCTTATGAATGCTATATAGTTTGACGCCCTGCATCCGCCTCCCGTCTGAAACATCATAACCGATGTCCTATCCAGGTCATACCTGCCGCTTTTAAGAGCCTGCAGCAACTGGCCTACGACAATAATCGAAGGATAGCACGCATCATTGTTAACGTGTTTTAAACCTTCCTCGATTGTACTGTGTTTTACCTCTGGTAAAATTTCTATACAATAACCCTCCGAGTTAAAAGCCTGTTCAAGTATATCAAAATGGATTGGAGACATCTGGGGCGCGAGAATAGTGTGTGTAGCTTTATCTTTTCTGGTAAACCTTGCTATTGTTGGTATAGGCACGGCCGTATTTTGCCAGTAGTTATCTTCTTTTTCGTTTATAGCCGCCAGCAAAGAGCGTATCCTTATTTTAGCCGCCCCGAGATTGCTGACCTCATCTATTTTTATAACGGTATGTATTTTACCGGCAGGCTCGAGTATTTCCTGCACCTGTTCAATCGTAACCGCGTCGATTCCGCATCCGAAGGAATTAAGCTGAACCATCTGCAGGCAAGGTTCTTTTATTACAACATCCGCGGCATTGTATAAACGCGTGTGGAACATCCATTGATCCCGCACGCGCAGAGGACGTTTCACGCTGCCGAGATGCGCGACTGAATCTTCGGTTAAAACCGCTAATCCGAATGATGAAATCATATCCGCAATGCCGTGATTTATTTCAGGATCAATATGATACGGCCGTCCTGCAAGCACGATCCCTTTTTTATTGTTTTTATAAAGCCATTTAATCGTTTCCTCTCCCATTTTATGAATATGCCGTTTAAAGGCTTTGTCTTCTTCAGCAGCAAGATAAACAGCGCGGCGTATTTTTGCGGCGGAAATCCCAAATTCGCGAAACATTCCGCAAAGCTTCCTGATAAGCTTTTTCCGGTTATTATACGGTATAAAATCATTAATTAACCGGACTCCGCTCGAACGCAGCCGTTCCACGTTATTGCGCAGCACCTCCGAATAACCCGTGACAATAGGACAGTTAAAGCATTGATCCGAATCCGGATCTTCCTTTGTTTCCTTTTCAATGCACGGCATAAATATGAAATCAACGCCCTTTTCAATCAAATCGACAATATGTCCGTGCGATAATTTAGCCGGGTAGCAGACCGACTCGCTTGGTATTGATTCCATCCCTTTCTCATATATCATTTTGTTGGACCCTGCGGATAACTCGACGCGGAAGCCGAGTTCGGTAAAAAACGTAAACCAGAACGGGTAATTCTCGAACATATTCAGCGCGCGCGGAATACCAACCCTGCCGTGTTTGGCTTTTCCGGGCGTAAGCGGGACATAATGCTCAAACAGACGCCTGTATTTTTCACGGTATATATTAGGAACCTGTTTTGCTTTAATATCGCCGCCGCTGCCCTTTTCACAGCGGTTTCCCGTTATGTACCTGCGGTTGTCGAAGAAGTTCACGGTAACGGAGCAGTTATTCGTGCAGCCCGAACAGCGGTATGACTTTCTCCGGATCACGAGGTTTTTAACCTCGTCCGGGCTTAACAGCAAACTGGTCTGCCCATTGCAGCGTTCACGTGCGATAAGCGCCATTCCGTACGCGCCCATCAACCCTGCGATGTTCGATCTTATGCATTCCCTGTCCGATACGATTTCAAACGCGCGAAGAACCGCGTCACTTAAAAAAGTACCGCCCTGGACCATGATCTTTTTGCCCATATCGGATGGATTCCTTATCTTTATTACCTTGTAAAGCGCGTTTTTCACGACCGAATACGCAAGCCCCGCGGAAATGTCTTCAACCCCTGCTCCTTCTTTTTGTGCCTGTTTTATGCGCGAATTCATAAATACCGTGCACCGCGACCCTAAATCCACGGGATTTTTTGCTTTAATCGCGAGTTTAGCGAATTCCTCTATCGATATATTAAGCTGGGACGCGAACGTTTCAAGAAATGAACCGCAGCCCGACGAACATGCTTCGTTAAGAAATATCGTATCAATTGCGCCGTTTCGTATATGCAGGCATTTCATATCCTGTCCGCCGATGTCAAGTATAAAATCGACATCGGGCACAATTTCTTTTGCCGCCCTGTAATGCGCTATTGTCTCTATTTCGCTTGTATCAACCCGCAAAGCGGCCTTTATAAGTTCTTCGCCGTAACCTGTAACACCTGCCGAAGCGATAGTTACACCATCCGGAATGCGGCTGTACAAATCGGTAAGGATATCAATGACACACCTGACAGGATCAGCGTTATTCGAGCCATACCAGTATTCAAGGATCGAATTGTCTTCACCAATCAATATGGCTTTCGTTGTTGTTGAACCGGCGTCAATGCCAAGGTAGGCTTTTCCTTTATAAGCTGCAATATTGCCTTTTGGAATCGTTTCCTTGCCATGGCGCTGCTTGAATTCGATGTATTCATCCTCATTGCAAAAAAGCGGGCGCAGCTTATTTATCTGAATTTCTTCCGAAATATCGGGCCTTTCAAGTATTTCCGCAAATTTGCTCAAATTAAAAGTTTTATCCGCTGGAGCTAGCATTGCCGCCCCGCAGGCGACAAACAAATGCATGTCCTGCGAAAATATTGCCTGTTCGGGCTTAAGCTCCAGCGTTTTTATAAACTGCGCCCTTAGCTGCGGCAAAAACGTAAGCGGACCTCCAAGGAACGCGACATTTCCGCGGATTGGCCGGCCGCATGCAAGCCCGCTTATTGTCTGCACAACCACGGACTGGAACACGGAAGCCGCGATATCTTCTTTCCTCGCTCCTTCATTCAATAATGGCTGTATATCGGTTTTAGCAAACACGCCGCACCTTGACGCTATCGGATAAATTGTTTCGGCCTTTGCGGCCAGATCATTAAGTCCCTGCGCATCTGTTCCAAGCAGAGATGCCATCTGATCGATAAAGCTGCCCGTTCCTCCGGCGCATGTACCGTTCATGCGCTGCTCCTGCCCGCCGGTAAGGTAAACAATTTTCGCGTCTTCGCCGCCAAGTTCGATCGAGACATCGGTTTCCGGGGCATACGTTTCGAGTGCTTTAATCTGCGCAATAACTTCCTGGATAAAGCTAACTCCAAGCTTATTGGCGAGTAGCAGCCCTCCCGAACCCGTAACCGACACGGTAGCGGGCACATCCCCAAGCCCGTCCAATGCGTCTTCAATCACGGATTTTAAACATTTTCTTATATCGGAAAAATGCCTTGCGTATTTTGAAAAGATCAACCGGTTCCGCTCATCTATGGCCGCAATTTTTATTGTCGTCGAACCGATATCAATACCAACCCGGACAACATCCATACAGATGCTCCCTTTCAATTGCAATATGATATGCACAAATTTTATTCACGGTAATAAACCAGGCAATGCAAATTCAAAGACGGCTGATAAGCAAGTGATATTGCTAATTAATGAGACTACTCATATTATATTACAAAAAGAGGGAAAATACAAATTAATCCATTTTTTTGTAAATAGATAGGTTAATACAATAATAGAATTTATAAACAAAAAAATGTCGGCCAAATTATGACCGACGCGCACATTCCAAAAGAATGAAGATTGGCAATAAAAGAATAAAGATCTTTAACTCCTCCTTTAATAAGGTCATTTCAACAATGGCTTATACCATTTTTATGCAGCCGAAGCCCTGGCTGTTTTTGCTTCCAAGCCCCGCGTCAACAGCCATCTGGAGCAATTCACGCGGGCCTTTCAGCCTTAACTTCCCACTGTACCCTTTTATAACAAATCCTTTATATATAACAATGTGAAGCCGCGGCTGATGCAGCGGAGTAAAGCTAACTTTCCCGTCCGGTGGTTCCATTCCCGTAAAAGCCCTGTATTTCTTCCTGAGGTTTTCATCCGCTATTTTGCTGAAATCATCTTCACCGGGCTGGAAATAACATGTGTACTTGCTGTCGTCGGGCTTTTTCAGCGTACTGTAAACCGTTATTGGAGATAAAGTGTTTACCGTGATATCCTCTTTCATTACATCCTGCCTGTCTACTTTTATGCTGGTAATCTCAAGCAGTTGCGAATTAAGCGTAACCGATTTTTTCAATATTCTGTTTGCGAAAGATTCACAGAATTTATCGTCGGGAGATGAAACTTCAAGAGAAACAGGAGGTTCAAATACAATATTGCCTTTATCGCTTTCCATCTTTGCCTTGCCTGAAAGGTTCGAAAAACAAAACAAACGAAACTTCCTGCCGTCCCCATAACCTTCATTATGCAGGAAATCCGCGAGTTCTTTATCAATCGTTTTGTATATAAAAGCCTGAACCATATGGTTGTAGTGAATTGGAAGGAGCAGATTTTTCTCTCCGGTCATTTCGATGCGTATATGCATATTTTTCTCTCCTTAATAAGGCAAAATATACAATGTTCATAGAATGTTCGATAAGCCGCGAATTTTTTTCGATGTCTGCAGTTATCCGGTGCCGGAAGAACGATTATGTATTCATATGGCCTTATTATAGTTATTCGACAAATATTTCCCAATCCCTTCTTTTTTCTGCAAATTCTTCGTAAAAGCTTTATCTTTGAAAAACAAATAACACCTTTTTTAGTATGAAAAAATGGTTGTAATTGTTTTAAACAGAGTGTTAAACAAAAAATGCGGAAAGCTTTTTGATTGGCAGGCAATATATATGAATTAACCCTTGAGCATAAAAAAAGCAAGCCATTTTCCGGCTTGCAAAACTTATTTAACTTGTTGTTTTATTACTCAACCGACTTGATGCGGCTTAAACCTTTTTAGTCTCAAAGCATTCGATACAACGGATATAGAACTGAACGACATTGCCGCCGCCGCAATCATGGGGTTTAAAAGGGGCCCGCCGAATATATGAAGCAGACCTGCGGCAATCGGTATCCCCAGAACATTATATGCAAATGCCCAGAACAGGTTTTGCTTTATATTGCGGATAGTTCTTTTACTTAATTGTATCGCGACAGGCACATCGGTAAGCTCGTTTTTCATAAGCACGATGTCTGCCGACTCCATTGCCACATCTGTTCCCGAACCTATCGCTATACCTATGTCGGCTTGTGCGAGAGCCGGTGCATCATTAATGCCATCGCCTACCATTGCCACCTTGAGTCCTTCTTTTTGAAGCTTCTTTACTTCGTTTGCCTTATCTCCCGGCAGAACTTCGGCTTTTATCCTGTCTATACCCGCCTGTTTTGCAATAACTTGAGCCGTCTGAATGTTGTCACCCGTTATCATTACCGGCTCAATACTCATTTTGCGAAGCTGCTCAACGGCTTTTTTACTGCCGGGTTTTATAACATCGGCGACTGCTATGATCCCTTCAAGTTCTCCATCGACGGCTATAAACATTGCGGTTTTGCCTTCCGCGGACAACCTGCCGGAGTCATCCCGCGCCTTTATATCAATGTTTCTGTCGTTCATCAGTTTACTGTTTCCAAGGAGAACGTCCTTTCCATGTATACGCGATATTATTCCGTGCCCGGGTATCGCCTCAAAACTCTCGGCATCATACAACTTCAATTTCATTTCGGATGCTTTGCCGACAATTGCCTCACCCAGAGGATGTTCCGAGCCTTTTTCGGCAGAAGCGGCCAACTGCAGCAATTTGGTTTCATCAAGACGTCCCGTGGGAATAATATCGGTAATCACAGGTTTCCCTTCGGTTATAGTTCCTGTTTTGTCAAACACAACCGTGTTTATTTGATGCGCGGTTTCAAGGGCATCACCGCTTTTTATCAGCACTCCGTATTCCGCTCCTTTTCCCGTTCCGACCATAATCGCGGTAGGTGTCGCGAGACCAAGCGCGCACGGACACGCAATAACGAGAACCGAAATGAACACCGTGAGCGAAAAGGCCGCCGATTCTCCGGATATATACCAGGCTGCCCCTGCAAGAACCGCGATAGCAATAACCACTGGGACGAAATACCCTGAAATTACGTCCGCCAGTCTTGCTATAGGGGCTTTTGAATTCTGTGCGCCTTCAACAAGCGCAATGATTTGAGAAAGCGTCGTGTCTTCCCCGACCTTTGTAGCTTTGAATTTGATTGTGCCGTTCTGGTTTATGCTTGCGCAGATAACCTGGCTTCCGACGTTTTTTTCAACGGGTATGCTTTCGCCTGTAAGGATTGATTCGTCAACCGATGTCCTGCCTTCAACAACTTCGCCGTCCACAGGGATTCTCTCCCCCGGCCTGACTAAAATTATATCCCCTGCCTGCACTTCCTCGATCGGAACGACCAGTTCCCTGCCGTCTTTTATAACTGTTGCCGTCTTAGGGGCAAGTCCCATAAGTTTCTTAATTGTTTCCGATGTTTTCCCCTTCGCGAGCGTTTCAAGATATCTTCCAAGCAGTATCAGCGTTATAATCATCCCGGCCGATTCAAAATAGAGGTTGCCGGCATATTCGTCATTGCCGTTAAGTATCATTATAACCGCGTAAATGCCGTATATAAACGCAGCGCCTGTTCCTATCGCAACAAGGGAATCCATATTCGGTTCGCGCCTGAAAAGCCTGCCGAACCCTACGGTATAAAACCTTCGTCCTGTAATTATAACCGGTATAACAAGTGCAAGCTGTATCAGCGCGTAATTAAGCGCGTGCTTATGAGGATCGATAATGCCGGGTATAGGAAGGCCGAGCATATGACCCATAGCTATATAAATAAGAGGTATTGAGAAAGCCGCGGAAACAATGAGCTTTGCCCGTAGGGAAGCCGCCTCCTTTTTGGCGCGTTCGGTTTCATCTTGTGATATCTTACCCTGTTCTACTTTTGAAACGCCGTAACCTGATTTTTCTATCGCATCTTTTATTTCGCGCATTCCGGTTACCGAAGGATCATATACTACCTTAGTAATTCCCGATACGAGATTAAAGGCTGCGTCTTTTACTCCGGGAAGTTTTTTTACTGCCTTTTCAACGGTGTTTGCGCATGAAGCGCAAGACATGCCCGAAACATGCACAAGTATTTCCGCGAATCTTTCGTCGGGTTCCTCATCAACATCGTAACCCGCTTTTCTTACCGCTTCAATAATATCTGCGATATCCGTTACATTTTCATCAAATTTCACATCAAGCTTTTCGCTTACAAGATTAACCGCAGCCGAAACAACGCCGTCAAGTTTGCCGACGCTGTTTTCTACTGTTCTTGCACAGGCCGCGCATGACATTCCTTTTATTTTTAATATCTTTTGCTGCATCTTCTGTCCCCCTCCTTCCGGTGCAACCTTATTTCGCATAAAAAAGACGGGTTCGTTAAATATAGATATACCACCAATATGACCATTTATTTATGTATTTGCGAAACTTTACAAATAAAAAGCAATCTAAAGGAGATGCCGTTTTTTAGGCATGCCCTTCGATTGCTTCGTATTTGAAAAGACCGTAAGGTGACTTTTAAGTAATTTTTAGATTTCATCAAAATTATCGATAATTGCTCCAACTCCTATAGCGTTATCTACCGGCAAAGAGAAGCAGATACCGGTTCCGGCGGTATTAAGCCCAACTTCATGCATAATGCTCTCCATAATGGCCAATTTTTTTTCTTTCGGCGTTAAGATCAGGACAAGATCCTTTTCCGGTTGTATCGTTATACCAAGGTATTTCTTAGCTTCTTTTGAACCTAATCCACGGGCATGAACTACGGTACCTCCGCTGGCTCCTGCCTTTTTTGCCGTCTCCATAACCTGGTCAAAAAACCCGCTGTTTACAATAGTTACAATTAAATGATAAGGTTCTTTTGACGTATAAGTCATATCCTCACTTCCTAACTTTAAATTCTCTTCCGCTTGAATGCAAATTTTAGAAAGAACACTGCTGATGCTGCTTATGTTTATGGTAAAGGCGATTCCTGTAAAGGGAACAGAAAGAAAGTCGTTGCCGGTAAAGCCGGATAAAATAAAAGCCAGAATATAACAGCTTATCAGTATGTACGAAAGCGGAAACTGAAATAAAATTCTCAAAAAGGCACCTACTAATGCCAGACCAACGCCTAATGAAACACTAATGATAATAACAGCGTCGGGTACTCCGTTTATTTGACCTGCCAACACTATCAAATCCGGTTCTGCTATTGTAATGAATACGCCAATGAAAAAAGTCAATATTACAATCAACGGCAGTTTCCTGGTTTTTACCAATGTAGACCCTATCTGTTCTCCTATTGGGATAAGTGACATATCCACCCCAAGATTAAATAGCGTTATCCCCATGATTATTGTAAAGGCACTGATTAGAAAAAGTATAAGGTTCCATGACGGGATCGGCGCTATTGTGTAATTCAGGACCACAACCAGAATAACAATTGGAATTACCGAAAAGGATGATTCCTTTAGTTTAGCTAACAATAATCTGAGTATTGTATTTCACTCCTTTTCTACTTGTTTTATATATGATTATTTTAAATCTGTTATAGATTGATGCGACATGATTACCGCCGCATTGAGAAAAATATAAAACCGCTTCTAATCATAACATATATTGATAAGAATAAAAACCACAAAAAAACCCAATATCTCGATAACGAGGCTGAAGATGTCACCCCTAATTATGAGATAAGGCGGTGACGAAAATTATTATAGAGTCCGTATCATTATGAGGGTTTTGTCATATTTTCCAGACGCATAAGATTAGCATATGCTTCTTCGGCACTTGAACCGCATATTTCTTTAGACGGCGTAAAATCAACACATACTTTTGGCCGTTCTTTTTTGCCGAAAAGCTTGCATCTGTTGTCTTCAGTCAGTTGGACGCATCGAACGCCGGCAGGTTTGCCGTGAGGCATGCCGGGTATCGGAGAAGATATTGATATCGCTATGCAGCAGACTGCACAACCTACTCTGCATTCCATTTTAAACCCCGTTTTCAAAGCAATAGCGTAAAGTTTTATTCCCAGCCTTTGCAGACATCAACCCATTCCCTATAATTCGAATACTTCTCAAGCTCTTCTATGGTAAGCTCGATGGCGCTGTTGCTGCTGCCGCATGCGGGAAACACCGTTTTAAACCTTTTAAGTGACTCGTCAAGATACACATCTATGTTTTCATTCACGGCAAAAGGACATATTCCCCCGACAGCGTGTCCGACCATTTCGATGTTTTCTTCCGGCGAAAGCATCTTTGCTTTTGTACCGAATCTCTGCTTATATTTGGGATTATCAATTTTCGCGTCTCCTGCAACTACAATTAAGATACATCTTCCGTCGAGTTTGAATGACAATGTTTTTGCTATCCTTTTCGGCTCGCAGTTCAGGGCAATAGCCGCCAATTCAACTGTAGCGCTTGATACGTCAAACTCGAGTATCCTGTCCGCAATACCCCATCGGCTGAAATATTCCCTGACTTTTTCTATTGACATGCCGGCATCTCCTTCTTAAATTCTCTTTGCTGTTATTTAATAAGATACCAAATGTTTCTTTTCAAATCAAATCATTGTAACGTCAAATTCATCAGCCGATGCACGGCTGATGAATTTAATGATACAATATATAACCAAAAAATTAAAAGGAGGATAAGGATATGCCGTATATAAATGTTAACCTGTCTTTTAACGTACCGGATGACAAGAAGGAGCAGTTAAGCGGACGGATTGCTTCTGAGGCGGATTATGAACAGTCTTTTTTCTTTTTGTCGGTATAATATGTATGCAAAAGATGATGGGATTTTTCTCCCAGCGGCTTTTCAAGATACTCGTCGTAAAGTGCCTGAACGGCCGGATTCTCATGGGATTTTCTTATCGGAATATGCCTGTCTGCCTCGTATATGGCTTCAATTCTCTTCCGGCGCAGTTCATTCGTCGTGTGGTACGGCTGTCCGCCACCGCCGATGCAGCCTCCGGGACAGCACATAACCTCGATAAACGTGTATTCGCATTTCCCTGATTTAATAAGCTCCAGGATTTTTCGGGCATTCAAAAGTGAATGCGCGACAGCAACTTTCACTTTTGTTCCGCCAAGATCAACTTCTGCCTCCTTTATACCTCCCATGCCCCTGACATTGTGAAAATCAAGCTTATCAAGCGTTTTCCCTGTTACAATCTCGTAAACCGTTCTTAACGCGGCTTCCATTACACCACCGCTCGCACCGAAAATAACCGCAGCTCCGGTTGTTATGCCGAACGGATCGTCGTATTTCTCCTCTTCAAGTATATTGAAATCAATTCCCGCTTGTTTGAGCATCCTGCCAAGCTCCCTTGTCGTAAGGACCACATCGACATCGGGATGGATCCCGTCAACTCTCATTTCCGGCCTTTTCGCTTCATATTTTTTTGCCGTACAGGGCATTATTGAAACAACAAAAATGTCCTTTACGGGTATGCCTGTTTTCTCCGCGTAATAACTTTTCGCGAGGGCTCCGAACATCTGCTGTGGTGATTTGCATGTTGACACATGGGGCAGCAGTTCAGGGTAATACTGTTCAATGAAATTGATCCAGCCCGGGCTGCAGGATGTAAGCATGGGAAGGACGCCCCCCGTTTTCAGCCTGTGAAGAAGTTCATTGCCTTCTTCTATAATCGTAAGGTCAGCTGTAAAGTTGGTATCAAAAACCCTGTCAAAGCCGAGCCTGCGCAATGCCGCCACAAGCTTTCCGGTGACTATGCTTCCAGGTTCCATTCCGAACTCTTCGCCTATTGAAACCCTGACAGCAGGAGCTGTTTGAACAATAACATGCTTTCCGGGATCATTAATTGCATCCCATACCTTGTCTATATCCTCCTTTTCGTAGATAGCAGCGACAGGGCATACCGTCGAGCACTGCCCGCATGAAACACAAGCGACGTCGGACAGATATCTGCCGAATGCCGGAATTATCTCCAGTTCACTGCTTCTGCCTATCTTTTCAATAATGTTTATTCCCTGTACTTCCCTGCACATTTCAACGCAGCGTCCGCATTTTATGCATTTATTCGGATTTCTTACAATCGAAGGGCTGGAGTCGTCTATCTCCTTAAATTCAAGCACATTTTCAAAGCGGTTCGTTCTTACCCCTGCCTGATTTGCTATATTCTGAAGCTCGCAGCTTAAATTCCTGTGGCACTTCAGGCAATCCGCATCATGGTTCGCAAGTATCATCTCAATAATTACCCTTCTTGCTTCAAGTACCTTCGCGGAATTCGTGTGTATCGCCATCCCGTTTCTGACTGCCGTTGAGCATGCACTTGGCAAGGTTTTCATCCCCTCTACTTCCACAATACAGACCCTGCAGTTTGCTTTCACGGACTGATCGGTATGATAGCACAGCGTCGGTATTTCAATCCCCGCGGACTTTGCCGCATCAAGTATTGTAATTCCTTCGGGCACAGATATTTTTTTATTGTTTATCGTAACTTCAATCATATTCATAAAATTGCCTCCTATACCGCATTTC
>LFRV01000068.1:0-5968 GCA_001512485.1 Clostridiales bacterium DTU069
ACCATGATTTGGACCCTGCGGGAACTTAACCAAAACCAAAAACAAAAAAATCCGATATTCCTTGTTAATGGTGGATTTTTGCAGGATCCATGATGCAATAAATAGTATGTCTCCTGTTGCAACAAAATATTTACAAAAAACAAAAAAAAGATTACGTAAGGCCAGCCATTTTTTATGGGCAGCTTTTGCCTTGACGTGAATCTTTTTTAATCTACATAAAAAATTGTCAGGAGATTTCTATGAGCCGCGTTGTTCAGGTGACAAGCGCGGTAAAACGGAGCGGATTGCCTGATTTGGCCAAAGCCGCGGGGGATTATTGATTAATCGGCAAACTTTTTGCTCATGAATCTTATAATAACGAAACCGATAACAAAAACCACGGCCGATATTATTATTTGATAAGTTTGTTCGGGTAATCCGGGAAATACCGGAACGATGGAGCCCACCACAAACCCAAGTATAAGCATGTATGTCTGGGACGGTTTTTTCTGCATCGCATTTTCAAGTATTTTTGCCGTCGCAATTACGCCGAATGCCAAACCGATTGCAATAGGGGCAAGATAGCTTACATAAAGGTTGTTTATGGCTTTAATTGTTATATCGTACATGCCCAGTACAAGGAGCATGAATGAAGTGCTTATCCCGGGAAGGATTAATGCCACCGAAATAACAATGCCCGCAATAAACAGGAAAATAAAATGAAGAACGCCTGTTGAGTTTGCTAAATTTACAATCGTTCCGTTATAAATTGACATAATAAGAACAATAACAAACCCAAGCACGAAAAATATCCAGTTTTTCACCTGTTTTTTTCTATTGCCGGAATTAACCGCTTTCTGGTACAAAACGGGAATACCTCCAATGACAATACCAATAAAAAAGTACATTGTCGGGTGCCTGAAATTTTCAAGGGCATATTCGATCAGCTTTGAAAACGCCAATACTCCGATAATGCCGCCTAAAGAGATATTTAGCAGAAAGACGAAGTTCTTCTTTATATCTTTGAAAAAAGAACTGACCGAGTGAATCATATCGTCATACACGCCCAATATAATAGCCATTGTACCTCCGCTGACACCCGGCACAAGCATCGCGATTCCAATCGCGGCGCCTTTTAATAAGCGTATTAGAATTTCCACATTTAGTACCTCCGGATAATTAATTGTCTGCCCCTTTATCGGATAAAACTTCCTATGTTGTTTTAGTTTTAATAAGCTTTGCCCCAATATACCAGTTTTTGGGCTTCCTCTCCGCAGCAAACACAATAATCGGACAGTTTTTCCTGCTCGAATGGTATACAGCGCGCGGTCGCGCCCGTCTTTTCCTTTATTTCTTCCTCGCAGGCTTCGTTTCCGCACCACATGGCTTTTATAAAACCTGGAGTTTCCTCGCACGTTGTAATAAATTCGTCAATTGTTCTACAAATATAAGTCTTTTTATCCCGCATATCTCTGGCTTTTTCAAGCATATCCGCCTGTATTTCGTCAAGGAGTTCGGGTATCCTGCGCTCTATTTCGTCCAACGGAATAAACAGCTTGTTCCTGTTGTCCCGCCGGACAGCCACACACTGGTTTTTCTCGATATCTTTCGGTCCCAGTTCAAGCCTTAAAGGAACGCCCCTCATTTCATATTCGCTGAATTTCCAGCCGGGCATTTTGTCGCTGTCATCGAGTTTTACCCTGACAATATTTTTAAGCCGGTTTTTTATTTCATGCGCTTTATCGAGAACGCCTTCGGCTTCCTGCCGGACAGGCACTATTATTACCTGGATCGGCGCAATCTCAGGAGGGAGAACCAATCCGTCGTTATCCCCGTGTACCATGATCACCGCGCCAATGAGTCTTGTTGACACTCCCCATGAAGTTTGGTGCACATACTGCAACTTGTTATTCCTGCCCGTATACTGGATATTGAACGCCCTTGCGAATCCGTCTCCAAAGTTATGGCTCGTACCTGTTTGAAGAGCTTTTCCGTCATGCATAAGGCTTTCAATCGCATAAGTTGCCTTTGCACCGGCGAATTTCTCCCTTTCGGTTTTCTGGCCTTTGATAACTGGAATCGCAAGTATTTTCTCACAGAATTCGGCATAAACGTCAAGCATTCGCAGCGTTTCTTCCTGGGCTTCCTCTGCGGTTTCATGCGCCGTATGGCCTTCCTGCCACAAAAACTCAAGGGTCCGCAAAAACGGCCTTGTCGTTTTTTCCCAGCGAACCACGGAACACCATTGATTGTATAACTTCGGCAGATCCCTGTAAGAATGGATAATATTTGCGTAATGCTCGCAGAACAGCGTTTCGGAAGTCGGCCTCACACACAGTCTTTCGGTGAGTTCCTCGCTTCCGCCATGCGTTACCCACGCGACTTCGGGTGCAAATCCTTCCACATGATCCTTTTCCTTCTGCAGCAGGCTCTCGGGTATAAACATCGGCATATATACGTTTTCATGGCCTGTCTGCTTGAACATTTGATCAAGGTTCTTCTGTATAAGCTCCCATATCGCGTATCCGTAGGGACGGACTATCATACAGCCCCTGACGCTTGAATAGTCGGCCAGTTCAGCCTTCTTTACAATATCGGTATACCACTTTGCGAAATCCTCTTCCATTGATGTTATCTCTTCAACAAGTTTTCTGTCTTTGGTCATAATTTCACGCTCCTCAAAGTAATACTGAGATTAAAGATATATCCCGCTTCAATCCTGCAGTAAGCGGGCATCAATTATATTTTAAAGCAGCGGGTAAAACCCGTACCGGTTTAAGCGAAATAAAAAACCGCCCCAATTAATGGGACGGGAAACAACCCGCGGTACCACCCAATTTGGCGACTAACCCACTCTTTCAAGCCCGTATCGCGGCTTAAACGGCGACCTCATCAGTCGCTTCTCAGGGATGGGAAGAAAAGAATATCGTTTTGAAACCTCTCACCTTTTGGTTTCATTCTCTTTAAAACTAATTCTTTTCGCGGTCCCGTCATCGAATTTCCAAATATCTTCTTAATCTTAATATACCTTATTTGCGTTGTCAAGATAACGCAGGTTTTTTGAATCGGCTCCGGCAACAATTAATTGCTTCTCGGACGCATACTTTACTAAAAAATGCCCAGGCAGCAGCAAATATAGACCCGTTAATAACCAATAACATGATTAACTATATTTAAGAGTTCTTCACCCATTTTATAGCGCCGCAGATTCTCAACACTGATGCGTATTATACGTTCAAAGGTTTCAGGAAGATGAATTCCTCCAGCAATATGCGGGGTAATTATGGCATTTTTCATTTTCCACAACCGGTGTCCGGCAGGAAGCGGTTCGGGATCGGTAACATCAAGGGCAGCACCCGCAAGATGCCCGCTTTCCAGGCAGTCACACAATGCATCGGTATCTATCGTTGTTCCTCTTCCCGTATTGATTATAACCGCTCCAGGCTTCATTTTCTTCAGGCGCTCCGATGAGAATAAACGGTAGGTTTCTCTGGTGCCGGGAAGGGTTATTGCGACTGCATCGGCGCGGGGCAGTAATGTGTCAAGCTGATCCGTAAGATACAATTCATCAACATAATCCGGTTTTAAATGCTTCGTCCGCCTTATACCTATCGTATAGCCGCCGAGCGCTTTAATTCTTTTAGCAAATTCTCCGCCAATGTCACCGAGGCCTATAATAAGCACAACACATCCATGGATCGACCGTGCGCTCCCCTCATCCTTCCACAGGCTGTGATTTTGATTGTCCCTGTATAAATGGAGATTGTAAAACAGTTCTAATAAAACCGCAAGCATATATTCCGCCACGGCAAGCCCATAAGCTCCCGAAAATTTGTAAGAATAGTCCCTGAAGGCAAAACACCTTTATTAACATACATGTCGGCGCCCGCGCTGCCCAGATGAATCCATTTAAGCTCTTTGGCTTCTTTAATTAAGCCTATGGGGGGATTACCGATAATGACATCGGTGTTTTCCAGCATTTCTTTTTTGATATCATTCCGGGAAATAAATATAAATTCAGCAGACGGAGCTTCCTTCCTGAACAGTTTTTTGTGTTCCTCCGTTACGGGAAGCAATACGAGTACTTTGTTTATCTCTGCCATTTATTGATTACCTCTTTCGTTTAATAGTAATTTGATACAATGGCCACAGCAAAAATACTGTTTCCCATACTTAAGGATGTGAACCAGTTATTTATTAATATACTACTACAAAAGCCCCTGTTCTGCAAAGCTGAAATACGCGCTTCCTGCGCAGATCATATGATCAATTACATTTATTGAAATTGTTTTTAGAGCGTCGCAAATTTTTCTTGTTACTTCAATATCCGCACTTGAAGGCTTTAAACTGCCCCCGGGATGGTTATGCGCGAGAATCACGCTGCTTGCCTTATATCTTAAAGCTGTTTCAACAATTAACCTTGGATATACCGGAGCTTCATTAATTGTGCCTTCATGAACAAGCGCCGCATAATTAACTTTATGTTGAGAGTTCAGACATATAACGTAAAATGCTTCATAATTTTTCCCGATAAACAGTGAAACAGCATAATTTCCGGCTTTGACCGAACTATCCAGAACCGGCTTTTTCCCTTGTTTTATCAGCATATATTTCCTTGCAAGCTGCGGTATCATAGAAAGAAAGACAGCGGTATTCGGCGTCACGCCGCCATTTCGCATCAAGTCTTCGGGCGGTGCATCAAACAAGCTTTCCAGTGTGCCGTATTTGTTTAAAAGGCGGTGAGCAATTTCATTCGTATCTCTGCGTGGAATTGTATAAAATAAAAGCAATTCCAATACCTGATGATCTTCAAACGCATTCAGCCCTTCATTCAAAAACCGCTGTTTCAGTTTTTCCCTATGCCCTTCATGCACTTTTTTTTCCACTGCTATGTATCCTCCGGAAAATTTTCATTTTTACCGGTTTCGGTTATCAGTGATTCATATATGCTTATGTCAGACAGATTAGAAAACAGATTCCACGGATAGCAATCAGGAGGATTGCTTTGAATTCTTACAATCTCATTTTTAACGGGATGCTTAAATTCAAGAATATGCGACCACAGGCTTAGAGCGTCCGAATAACCGGTATTCTTACCGCTGCCGTACTTTTTATCACCCAAAATCGGATATCCAAGGTTCGATAATTGTACCCTTATCTGATGAGGCCTTCCTGTTTCCAGGCTGACCATCACCATTGACAGCTTGTCCGCATTATCAATGACTGAATACCGCAATACCGCTCTTCTACTTTTTGGTACAGTTTCCGAAACTACCTTCACAATGTTTTTCTCTTTATCTTTAAGCAAATAATCGACCAATTCACCGCTCTTAATATTTAAATTGCCTTTAACCACTGCAAGATATACTTTTTTTATCTCTCTTTTTCTTATTTGCTCCGAAAGACGGGAGGCCGCCTTTGACGTGCGGGCAAAAACCATTGCCCCGCCGACGGGTCTGTCCAGACGGTGAACGATGCCCAAAAAAACATTGCCAGGCTTATTGTATTTATCTTTAATATATTGTTTCAGCAAACCCAATAAATCGTCATCATTGCTGATATCCTTCTGGACAGGTATATTAACGGGCTTCTCAACAGCCAGCAAATGGTTGTCCTCATACAAAACCTTAAATTCCGCCATTAAACTGAAAACTCCAATATATAATTCCATAAAATTACATTATATTCTCTATGATATCTATCTTTTCTATTGCAGTCAAGAGCATATGAACATTATTTCCACGGGTCCCGGTATCGGGACCCGCGGGAATAGTGTTCATACATTACTATTTGAACTATTGTACAATAGTTCTTCCGAGTAGCACGCAAAAATAATGTAATAACCCAGCGGGTGGTTAACGGGTCGAGGCATTGCTGCCGCGTTCCGGTGGGTACGCGGCTCTGGTTCGGGTGATTTCGGTGACGACGGGCGGCATGCTCCAACGCCCTGCTGCATACAGGCAACTGTGGAGCGGGTTAATGAGCGACC
>LFRV01000068.1:6100-52498 GCA_001512485.1 Clostridiales bacterium DTU069
TGAGTACGCGGCTCTGGTTCGGGTGCTTTCCATGATGAAGGATATCAGTTAAAGCGTATGATTCCACGAAAAAGGTTAGCCAGTTTAATTTTTGACTGCTGAAACAGTTCGACGATTTTGAACCTTATTTCAACGGGTATTTCTTCGGAACCCGAAGCGGCCATTATAATACTCATTTCATCCTCCGACAGTTCGTTTTTCAACATGTCGAAATATTCTTGATCCATTTCGCCTTTTGTTTCGTCAACAAAACACAATGGAGGAAACATCACGCACCACCAATTCTGCCCTTCTGCTTTGCCTATGTCTATTTTTACCGAATCATAGTACCCGGCGGGAAGAATGATGTTGTTATACCTTTTTGACGGAAACGGATACTTTCCGTAAGATACCTCTGCCGTGTAGGCTGAACCTGAATGCGCAATTGCTTTGTTTGCGATGTTTTCCAGCTTTTCAATATTGTTTTTTATATATGCCTTTGCATCTTCCTTGCTTTTTAGCTGATCCGCAATTGACGTCATATGGTTTACAATCTCGTCCCTGATGAGGTATTTTATGTCCTGATCCGCTTTTGAGTCGCTGTTCGCTACAATATGCAGGCGAATCATATTCCCTGACAAACTCCTGTTTACCTTTTCGGCATATATGCTAAACACAAGCATAATGAAAACGGCAGAAAAAACAACGGCAGCTGTTATTTTGTTTAATTTATCGTTATTTACCGGATATCCCAATACCGGTTCTGTTTTCATAAAACCATTCCTTCCAATATATATTATGCGGTGTGTTGAAATTGCTAATCAATTCATCCGTTATTCTAATTATGAACAACATATAATAATTACATACATTTTTTTATATCTTTCCTTACATTTCATATTCAGGCAGTGGCAAAAACTAAAAAATCCCGAACACATTTGTGCTTTAGTCGGTATTATTAGTTTCCGATATATTTTTTGAAGTATTATTTTAAGGTGTGGAAATGAAACTTAACATAAGTGTAAAAGACATACTTGATCAGAAAATATCCGACATACAAAGCAGGATACCGATGCCCATAAGGATAAACACTCCTTATATGTCATTTTCCAATGTCCTTAAACAGGAAATTGAGAAAACCACGAACAGGACACTCAATTTGGATACTTCAATAAAAAAATATCCGTTGGTTTCAGGCAGTTACGAATCCGTATATCCACGGCTTTCATCCGAGGAAATAGCAGCTCTGATGCCGCGCATAAACAATGCAATAACAGAAGCCTCAAAAAAATATGGAATAGATGAAAACATGATCCGGGCAATAATAAAGCAGGAATCGTCATTCCAGCCTTTTGCGCTGTCAACCTCAGGAGCGATGGGACTTATGCAGTTAATGCCGGAAACCGCCAAATGGCTCTCTGTCGATGATCCGTATAATATTGAACAGAATATTATGGGTGGGACCCGTTATTTCAAAGACCAGTTGGACGCGTTCGACAACGTGGAGCTGGCATTAGCGGCATATAATTCCGGCCCGAACAATGTCCGCAGGTACAATGGCATTCCTCCCTTTCTGCAAACGCAGAACTTTGTCAGAAATGTAATGCGGTATTACCAGCTCTATAACGAAGCCCAAAAACCTTCCTCCGTTTCGACAGACAGCGGGAAAGAGTTATCCACAGATTAGCAGTCAAAAAGAGATGTAATATGATTTTATATGACCATATTTGTCATTAAGTAACAAAATATATGAATTTTTTCTCATTCGTTCCGTCATTTTTTTCAATGCTACATCCACATAATCCACAAACTTATCCACATCCGGATAAGGTAATATTTCCAAAAAAATATGCCTTTTCCACAGTATTCACAACAATTTTATTCGCAATAGACTGGAACGGTAAGAATGAAGGAAATCATGCATAGTTTTCGGTATCATTCCTTATTTATACCGCACTCTTCCAGTTTCAAGCCGGGCACAGCATTAAGATCATTTGCTGACCACTTTTTATCAATATAATAAAAATACGCTGCGCTTGCTATCATTGCGGCATTGTCGGTACACAACAATACGGGAGGATAATGCAGGCTTATTCCGTTTTCGAGGCATGCCGTTGTCATCCTCTCACGAAGACTTGAATTGGCCGCGACACCTCCGGCAATACAAATTACCGGGGAATTGCAATCCAATGCTGCGGATAATGTATTTCCGACAAGAACATCAACCACCGCGTTCTGAAATGATGCGCATATATCCGCTACAGGAACGGGCATTCCTTTTTGTTCGAACTGATTAACGGTATTAATAACTGCTGTTTTTAATCCGCTGAAGCTGAAATCATATGGAACATCGCTGAATTTAACCCGCGGAAAGTTAAATGCTTCCGGATTTCCTGAAACTGCTCCCTTTTCAATTGCAGGCCCGCCAGGGTAGCCAAGCCCCAAAACTCTCGCTATTTTATCAAACGCTTCGCCCGCGGCATCATCGCGTGTCCGACCGAGAACAACAAAATCACGGTATCCCTTAACATGGACAACATGGCTGTGGCCTCCGGAAGCTACAAGACAAATAAAAGGAGGCTCCAATTCCGGATTTGCTATATAATTGGCGGCAATATGGCCTTCAATATGGTTCACTCCAATAAGCGGTTTATCAAGTGAAAAGGCTATCGCTTTAGCAGCCGATATCCCCACAAGAAGCGTACCGACCAGCCCCGGACCATAAGTAACCGAAATCGCATCAACATCGTTAAGCGTTATACCGGCATCTTTTATAGCTTTGTCTATAACCGGGATTATTAATTCCACATGTTTTCTTGAAGCTATTTCCGGCACAACTCCGCCGTATTCCGCATGGAGTTTAACCTGCGTGGCAATAATATTTGACAAAACTTTCCGCCCATTCACTACGACAGCCGCGGATGTCTCATCACAGCTTGATTCTATCCCGAGCAAAATTATATCTTTCTTCAAAATTTCCTCCGAAATTTCAGATTTCCAAAGACGATTGTACTTTAAAACGGGCAATTGTGCAAGGCAATAAAAAAGTAGAGAGCATAATGCTCTCAAATAAAAAACAGGAGAAATGCTAATGTTCTCCTATATATTATCAAAATCTCATATTATGTCCCATAGGTCAATGGTCTGTATTAATGGGACTAAAGACCTATTAAAATGAAGATATATGTACGCTCATAATACAGTGAAACAAGACAGCCTGCCGGTTATCCACCAGTTAGCGCCGGAGTTCATTAGAAAAACACGTGAAAAATAAGCTGGTCCAATAAGACTAAACCACCAAGCGCCCAAAGGTAGTATGAAAAATAACGAAGCCTGCTCTTTTGTATAAGGTTTATCATCGCTTTAACCGCTATAAAGCCTGATACTGCGGCAAAAAGCATTCCAAGCGCGGTGGGAAGGACACCGATAGCAGCCAGAGTGTTCTCCCCGGTTTTAATTACTTTGTATAAATCTTTGGCCACCGCCGCAAGTATGGCAGGTATCGACAAAAGGAAAGCATAGTCGGCCGCAGTTTTCCGTTCAATCCCAAGCATCAGTGCACCGGATATCGTCATCCCCGATCGAGATACCGCCGGCAGCATCGCGATTGCCTGTGCGGTTCCGATAATCAGCGGATCTTTAACCTTCATATCTTCTATGGTCTTTCTTTTTTCGCCCGTGCTTTCCGCATACATTAATACAAGCCCGGTAAAAATGAAACCAACTCCAAGCGTAGCCCCGGTTTCAAAAAACGATTCTATCAAATCATGGAACAACAACCCGGCTATCGCTATCGGGACCGTTCCGATAATAATATATACCGGCAGCTTTGAGAACGGTTTGCGCAGCATTGATAATATTTTTTCTCGGTAAACGACTACCACAGCGATAAGGGTTGCGAAATGAAGGGCTATGCTAAAGCTCAGCGCGCCTTCTTCCACGTTGAATATCTTTTGCAGCAGAACCAGATGCCCTGAACTGCTAACCGGGAGGAATTCGGTAAAACCCTGCACGATTCCCAGGATAATGGCTTCAATCCAACTCATCAAATATCATCCTTCCCATTTACAACGAGGCTGAAGATGCGCCGGTAGCATACCACAGTTACTACGTCAACAGCTTACTCTTCGCTCTCGGGCAAAAACGCCTCTTCGACATATTCGCTTCTTGCATTCCAGAATATCCATTCTTCGTACCCGGCGTCATAAACCGCCTGGATTTGGGCACGATACTGTTCAACGCCATATTCCATCCAGTAACCGTCAGGTAGATAGGAAGCCGTAAATCCCTGTATATACGGGCGGCATTTCAGATTATACCCCTCTATCGCCTCAATCCTCTTTTTGCCTACTATAAGCGTATTGTATACTACCTCATACGGTTTTAAATCAGGATGTGTGAATTTAACCCCGTTAATTACCTGCCCGACCTTGTTGGACATTACACCGCGCGGTGCGTCGTTAGCATAATGGGACGGATAAATCATAGGCGAAATATAATCAAGATCTTTTCCGATTGACTCAAGCGTCTGACCTATTTCCCCATAGTCCCTCGATGAAATCATGGGCATGCCGAATATATCCGCCGACAGTATCGTTCCTTCGGGAACGCGGCTGCGTACATATGCTAAAAATTCTTCGATATATTCGCGCCGTTCCTTGCCCTCGTCAATGTTAGTCAACTGATATTCGTAAAGTGATGTTTCGGGAAACCGGACATAATCAAATTGTATTTCATCAATGCCGAAGCTTATCGCTTCTTCGACAATATCGGCGATATATTCCCAAGTTTCACGGTTTGTTGCATCGAGCCAAAGGGAATATCCGCTTGATTCAGGCTGCTTGAAAATCTCGCCGTTATTGCGTATCGCCCATTCAGGTTTGTGTGCGGCCATTTTTGTATCCTTAAACGCAACCAAACGGCCGATGACACGTATATTGTTATCATGGAACTTTTTTATTAATTTTGCGAGATCCAGATACTTCACGCATATGTCGGCTTCTTTTACAATATCAATTTCCGATTTATACATAACCATACCACCATCGCCTTTAATATCGATGACATAAGCGTTAATTTCGGTACGGTTCGCCAGTTCTATATAATGATCTATTTTTTCGCTGTTCTGAACCGAACCGGGAGGTAAATACAATGCCTTTACCGGTTTGAACTCAAGCTTTGGAAGCGGTGTGGGTTTCGGTGTAACCGTAGGTTCCGGCGAAGGTTCCGGGGATGGTTCCTGCGCGGGGACATCAGTTGGAGTTAAAGCCGGTGCTTCCGTAGGAGCATTTGTCGGAACAGACGTCGGAGTCAGTGACGCGTAATCCTGCGGATCAATGCCCGGGTTCGGCTGATTCTGCCCTGTTTTCCATGCAAAATATCCAAGCAGTGACAATGATAATACAACAGCAATAGTTAAAAGAACCGGTAAAATGGATTTTTTACTTCCATTTTCCTGTTCACTCTCATTCACATGAGATTCTTGACCATCCGTACTTTTTATCTCTTCAGTATTACCGTTTTTATCGTTTTCCATTAGCTGACAACCTCCAATATAATTAAGCAAACATTCTACAGAAAAAAATTATTCCGGTAAAAAAGCATCTTCCACGTAAGTGTTCCTTGAATTCCAGAACAGCCATTCTTCATACCCGACATCATAAACGGCCTTTATCTGATCTCTGTATTGCTCTACCCCATATTCGATATAGTACCCCTCTTCAAGATACGTATTTGCGGTAAAACCCTGCAAAAATGGTCTTACCTTTATGTCCAACCCCGCTTTCTCAAGCCTGTTCCTGGTTATCAGAAGGCTGTTGTAAACTACATTATACGGCTCCAGATCGGGCTTTGGGTAAAGTACGCCGTTTATATTTGTTCCAACTCCGTTTCCTGTGTAATGAGTGGTACTGTCGTTGGCAAAATGTGACGGATATATCATCGGTGATATATAATGGAATATCTCGCTTATTGTCTCAAGTGTCTGGCCTATTCCGCCGGCGTCTTTGCTCTGCAGGCATATGCTGCCGAATATATCCGCTGAAAAAATAACACCGGGAAGCTGGTTCACAGACTCCTGCATAAAGTCGTTGATATACTCGCTTTTTTCCTTTTCCAGATGACTCATATCATATTTGAAATTCGTTGTTTCCGGAAAGCGGACATAATCATACTGTATCTCATCAAATCCAAGCTCGAAAGCTTCTTTAGCGATATCAATCAAGTACTGCCAAGCTTCTTTGTTTGACGGATCAAGCCATGCAAGATGGGAGTTGTTTAACGGAACTTTGAATACGCTACCGTTCGGATTTTTTAAAGATAAATCCGGTTCTTTCAGAGGCATCGCGGGATCACTGAAGCATACTATCCTGCCAATCGCCCTGATCCCGTTTTCATGCAGCAGGCGCAAAACTTCCTTTACATCATATTTCTTTTCCCACACACCATGCTTTACGGCTAACGGAACTTTAGTCTCGTAACATATTATTCCGTTATCGTCTTTTATATCAATAACATATGCATTAATTTCGGTTCTGTTGGCCAAATCAATATAATGCTGAAGTCTTTGCGGAGTGCCCACCGTATTGGTGGTCAGATACAGGCCTTTTACGGGAACAATTTCGGGTTCCGGCACGGGAGTCGGCGTCGGTTCCGGAACAGGAGTCGGTGTTTGTTCCGCAGCAGGTTCCGGTGAAATTGTCGGCACACTCTCCTGAGAATTTTGTTCAGCAACCTGCGTCGGGGTATTTAGAGATGCTTTATTGCCGCCGGCAAAAGAGTCTTCGAATAATTTAAGTACTAAAAATACTATGCCCGCAGAAGCAAGTGCAATTATTAAAAGCCCGACAAAAATATTTATTCTTCGCTCTCCCCGCATAACCTAACAACACCTCTTATTAATAAGGCAGTGGATATCCCCTGCCTTTATAGGCAGATATTACTCTCTCAATAAAATAGGAAAGCCCTATGACTTTCCGATAAAGCTATATTATGATTATAAAGAAAACAACCCCCTTATGCAATAGAGAACAACGTGAATTTTTCGTTTCTCTCGCAAAGGAAACGAAACACCCGAGCGGGATCCCCGGAAATAATGCAATAACCCAGCGGGTGGCTCGGGTGCTTTCGGTGACGACGGGCGACATGCTTCAGTGCCCTGCTGCATATAAGTAACTGTGGAGCGGGTTGATGAGCGGCCCGGGATATGGAGACCGCTGTGTGAAAACAGTACCGGAACGGAAGCGTGCTTTCGGTATGTGCTTTGTCGCCCGAGGAAACGAAACACCCGAGCCAGGACCCGCGGAAATAATGCAATAACCCAGCGGGTGGCTCGGGTGCTTTCGGTGACGACGAGGCGAAGTTAGTTTTTGTTTTTTGCTTTCGGCTTCGATAACAAGGCCATTATATATCCGAAAAAAACAGCGGCGGCTATTCCAACCGAACCGGCTCTTACACCTCCACTAAACGCCCCCAGTAAGCCTTTTTTATCAACATCTTCGATAACCCCCTTGGCAAGGACATTCCCAAACCCGATGATCGGCACGGTGGCCCCGGCTCCTCCCCATTCAACCAATGCCGGATATATCCCGAGTATACCGAGCACTACACCTGCTACGACGAATAAAACCATGATCCTGGCAGGCGTCAGCTTTGTAAGATCGATCAGTATCTGTCCAATAACGCAAATTAGGCCGCCAACAACAAAAGCTCTTATAAATTCCAAAATACCACCTCTCATTTAATATGCGATTAAGACTTTTTCCCTGGTCGTTACGATATCATTTCAATTCCTACCGCATGTGCTATAGCCGGAATGCTTTCTCCCTGCTGAATGGATGACGGGCTGTGCAAAGCGCCTGTACAAACAAGCAATATTTTATTTAGTTCCTTTTTCGATAGTTTATCAAGAAGATATCCTGCAAGAATTACAGCGGAACATGCGCATCCGCTTCCTCCGCAGTTGGTTTTTTGCACCTCGGTATCATATATCATTGTACCGCAGTCTTCCAGAATTTCCTGGATTAATATCCCGTTTTCTTCCAGAAGTTGTTTACATATGTTTTTACCATGTATCCCTAAGTCACCCGTTATAACCATATCATAATAATCGTGTGCCAAACCGGTTTCGGTAAAATGCGCCGTTATCGTATCGCATGCGGCAGGCGCCATTGCCGAACCCATATCGTTAGCGTCCGTTATTCCCATATCCACTATTTTTCCTGTTGTTACATGTACGATTCTCGGGCCGCTTCCCGAATTTCCAACGAGAACGCCCCCGGATCCGGTAACCGTCCACTGCGATGTAGGCGGTCGCTGATTTCCAAACTCCAGCGGGAACCGGAATTGTTTTTCAGCCGAACAAAAATGACTCGACGTAATACATACGGTTCTTTCGGCAAACCCGCCTTCCACCATTAAACTTCCGAGAATCATTGATTCCGCCATAGTTGAACATGCGCCGTACAGCCCAAAGAACGGAATCTCAGATTCACGGACACCATAACTCGCGGCGATGCATTGATTAAGCAAATCCCCCGCGAATATATACTGGATATCGCCGGCGGATACATTCCCTTTCATTAATATTTTCGCAAGGGTTTCCCTGATTAGCTTGCTTTCCGCCTTTTCAAAACTTTTTTCACCAAAATATTCATCCTGTATAACTTCGTCAAAATACCGGCCCATCGGCCCATTTCCCTCTTTTGCGCCGGCAATTGACGCCCAGGCCTGAATCACCGGATGGCTGTCGAGCCTTAAAGTTTGCTTTCCCAACCTTGTTCCCATAATTTCCTCCCGCGGCCAAATGTTAATTACAATCTACAACCGGTTTTATTAAATTGGAGCATTTTCCGGATCCGGCAATCAAAATAGAACTTGTCTAATGGTTAAACATTAATTGTAAAAATGTAATAAAGGATTCCCGCTGCAATTGATGCCACAATCCCATAAACTAATACCGGACCTGCAATTAAAAACATTTTTGCTCCCACTCCCATTATATAACCTTCCTTTTTATATTCCATAGCGGGTGAAACTATTGAATTCGCAAACCCGGTTACCGGTATTGCAGCACCTGCTCCGCCGATTCTCCCAATATCGTCGTATACATTTATACCTGTTAAAAACGCACCCAAAAAAATCATCAGTAGCGTTGTCAGGGAAGCAGCGTCTTCTTTTACCATACCGGCTTTCACCAACAGGCTTAAAATCACCTGCCCTATTGTACAGATTATTCCGCCCGTTATAAACGCCATTATCATGTTTTTTAATTTATGTGTTTTAGGTGCGATCTTCTGTGTCCACTCGACATATTCCTGCTTTGTCCTTATCTTTTTCATCCAAATATCCTCCATGGGTTTAATAAATTACCGCAAAGTTTCCATTGTTTTGGGCTTTCCTTGCTTATTGCGGCGATACGCCGGTTTTTATATCCGCATAAACAAAAACGCCTTTTTTTGGAATTTCCGTTTTCGATTGTGATGTCAAGACCCATACTAAAATTATTACCGCGAGAAATACCAGCATAGATATAATCATAATCCACAAATTCCTTGCTCTGCTCATTATCCTGCCAACCATTGCAACAGCCCTCCCATGAAATGTTGATTTTTTAAAACCTGTTTTATTTTTTGATACTTCCAAAAAAAATATTCGAATTATTCGAATCGTCAAAACAGTGCACTATTTATCACATAATTAAGCAAAAAAAGAGCGGGTATGCAAAACCGGCCGTCCGGCTTTACATACCCGCTGATATGAACCTTTTCTTTTTCCTTAATCTATTTAAAAGTAAAAAGCTCGATTAGTTTGTAACCTGCCCACCAGGAACCTGAACCAAACCAGCTTTCTTTACGGAAAATGTGAAATTCTCTCCATCGTAGCCAACATATACCGAGCAGCCGGCTTTTAACTCGCCCATAAGGAATCTTTCAGCAAGTTCGTCTTCAATACAACGCTGGATTTTTTTCCTTAACGGCCTTGCCCCGTATTTTTCACTGTATCCTTTCTCAACAAGGGCATCTTTTGCCTTTTGGTCAAAGAAAACGTCTATGCCTTTATCCAGTGTGTTCTGTCTTACTTCATCAAGCATCATATTGACAATGCTTCCAAGCTGTTCTTTAGTTAACGGCTCGAAAACAATTATTTCATCAACCCTGTTCAAAAACTCGGGTCTGAAGGTTTCCTTAACAGCATCCATTACCTGCTTTTCGAGCGCGATCCTTACATCCTGGTTAAACCCTATGCCATACCCTCGATTGCTTGTTCCGGCATTTGACGTCATAATGATAATTGTATTCTCAAATCCGACCGTTCTGCCCTGGCTGTCGGTTAACCGTCCGTCTTCCATAATCTGCAGAAGCATATTAAAAACATCGGGATGGGCTTTTTCGATTTCATCAAGCAAAATAACCGAATAAGGCTTTCTGCGGACCTTTTCGGTAAGCTGCCCGCCCTGGTCATAACCAATATAGCCCGGAGGAGCTCCTATTAATTTTGATACGGTATGCTTCTCCATATATTCGGACATATCAAGGCGTATCATCGCGTCTACGCTGCCGAACAGTTCTTCGGCCAATGCTCTTGCAAGCTCGGTTTTGCCGACACCCGTGGGACCGACAAAAATAAACGAGCTTGGCTTAAGTCTTTTCCTGAAATCCGACCTGTTTCGCCTGATTGCTCTCGAAACACTTTCCACGGCCTTATCCTGCCCGACAACTCTTAAATGCAAACTCTGTTCGAGAGACATGAGCTTCTTTGCTTCCTCTTCGGTAATACGGCTTACGGGAATTTTTGTCCAGGATTCTATAACATGCGCTATGTCCTGGATTGTAACATCCATTGTTCCGCATATTGCAGACAACTCGTTTATTTTTTGAATAAGCCTGCATTCTTCCATTTTATAATCCGCCGCTTTCTTATAATCATCGTTAAGGGCAGCGGCTTCTTTTGCCTCCTGGACTTTTTTCAATTCCTGCTTTAATGATTCAAGCTCCACTAATCCATGATTCATCAAATTTACTCTTGAGCCGGCTTCATCAATAACATCAATGGCTTTATCGGGAAGGAAACGATCGTGAATATAGCGCGCGGACAACTTGACCGCCGCTTCAATCACCTCATCGGATATCCTAACCTGATGGTAATCTTCATAATAATTTTTGATGCCTTTTAATATTTCAATGGATTCTTCTATCGTAGGCTCATCGACCATTACGGGCTGGAACCTTCTTTCAAGCGCCGAATCCTTTTCGATATGCTTCCTGTATTCATCCAGCGTCGTTGCGCCGATTATCTGTACTTCGCCTCTCGACAATGCCGGTTTCAGTATATTCGCGGCATTCATCGCTCCGCCTTCTGCATCCCCGGCTCCAACTATATTATGAAGCTCATCAATTACAAGTATGATGTTCCCGCTTTCCGTTGCTTCTCTTAAGATAGCCTTCATCCTTGCTTCAAACTGGCCCCTGAACTGAGTACCCGCAACAATAGCGGCAAGATCCAGCAGATAAATCTCCGTGAAAAAAAGTTTTGCCGGAACCTCACGGTTTACGATCCGGACAGCAAGCCCTTCCGCGATTGCTGTTTTACCGACACCGGGTTCTCCAATCAACACGGGATTATTTTTAGCCCTGCGGTTGAGAATCTGCACAACGCGTTCTATTTCCTTGTCACGGCCGACTATTCTGTCTATTTCGCCTTTCTCCGCTCTTTCAGTCAGGTTAATGCCATACATGTCAAGATATTTTCGCTTCGCTGCCTGTTTTCTTGCTTTAACCCGAACGCCGTCGTGATTTTGCAAAGAAGCGCTGTCATTATGAGTATCTGCTGATTTTTCATTGGTATTTGTCTGCCCCAACGATCTCAGCAATTGATTGCCGGTATTCTCTTTATCCGGAAAAGCTTCCGCAATGCTGTCAATATCCATATTTTCGAAAATATTCAACATCTGACTGTTGAGGTTTTCAATATCCTGCTGGGTCATACCGGTCTGCTGTATAATCTGGTTAAGCGGAGCAATCCCCTGTTTTTGCGCACAGGGTATACATAAGCCTATCGGCTGCTTCTTGCCGTTAACTATTTTCGTAATAAAAATAACCGCTACATTTTCTTTACAAACTGAACACTTCATCATATATATCATCCCCGTTTCTTCTGATGTCTGTCTATATCCGGAACTTGCAACCAAATCCTGAACGAAAACTGGTAAATCGCTTGATTTATATATACCAGCCCTGTTTCTTCTTTCAAAATTATTTTAACACAATACGGAGGATTTGACCAGATAAAAAATTTGTCCTTCCCTTACCTTAGTACCATAAAATGTAAATTATATTCATCAGCAGCGGAGACGTTGGTGGTATTAAAGATTTATTCCGGATATGACAAGCGTTTTCGAACTGTTATGCAATTCCCGCGCCGGTTAAAAACAATGTCATCGCATAGGCTCTTCACTATTTGAAGACCGCGGCCGCATTCCGTTAAACCAGGGATTTTTCCTTCTGCCCGGTTTTGTTCTTCCTGGATAACTTCACATGCGTTAAAACCATTTCCTTTATCTCTTACCGTAATATTTAACATGTCATTATCTTTAATCATTACATTCATGTATACCTTGCAATCCCCGGATGTCTTACCATGCGTTATGGCATTTTGCAAAAGTTCGCTCAATATTACACGCACATCAAAAGATTGCTCGCTGTCTATGCCAATGATTTTCTCAATACGCGATACAATCATTTTTACTTTTTCGCAAGCCTGGTGTGCATCGCTTAATACAAATCCCCTGTATATTTCCTTGTTATCTCGTTTGTTAGGATATAACATTGCTGTTCTCCTTTGACGCAAAACACCTTTATTACTTTTGCATGCCCGGGCTTCGACCCTATTAATTGCAGCACAATATTATTATAGTATTTACCTTTTTATATTTACCCATATTTCCTGCTATTTTCTCAGAATTTTTCTAAATTTCTCTAAAGTCTTTTTTTCAAGCCTTGAAATGTACATTTGAGAGACGTTAAAATGCGCGGCTATTTCTTTTTGTGTTTTGTTTTCGAAGTATCTTAATCTCAAAAACTTTTTTTCAATCCCGTCAAAATTTTTTATCGCTTTTTCAAGAAAATCCCTATTATTGATACGTTCAAAAGTTTCATCGTCCTCACCGATAGTTTCATGCAGTTCAAGATCGTCTTCTTCATACAGAGTCTGGTCAAAAGATCGTATCTTATAAACATTCCATGACTCTATTATCTCAAGAATTGTTTCCTCGGGAAGGTTAAGATAATCGGCAATTTCATCAACCCTTGGAGCTCTCCTGTTTTTCTGTGTCAAATAATCCCTTGCCTGGTTGACTTTTTGATAAACTTCGTAAATCCTTCTGGGGATACGGATAACAGAAGCTTTGTCCCTGAAATAACGCTTTATCTCTCCTATAATAGTAGGAGTGGCAAAACTTACGAATTTCACTTCGGCATTAACATCGAAACGCTCGACGGCATTGATAAGCGCTATGCACGCTACTTGATAAATATCATCATAATCAACGCCGCGGTTTATAAATTTTTTTGCGAGTATTTCCGCCAGGTATAAATATCGTGATACTATTTCGTTTCTGATGCTTTCATCTTTTTCTTCTTTGTATCGCCTGAACAATTCAGCGTCCGAATCCCCGTTACGTTTTCCTTTGGTTTTATACATTCATTCTGCCCCCAGATTTTTTCCCATGGTTATAACACAATCACCATTGCAATCAACACTGAATTCATCCATAAGTGATGATATTATCGCATAAGCAAACTCTCCGGACTCACCCTCAAACATTTTCCCGGCGATTTCTCCGGGAACTGTAAATTGCACTTTTAAACCATCATCAAATAAACGAAATATTATGTCATAATACTTATCGCGGCTTTCCGGGTCCATAGATACTATTTTGTTGCATACTTCGGATACCGCTACTTTAATGTCTTCTATGACATCTATATCAAAACCGATTTTTGAAGCAATTCCGGATACAGCTAACCTGACCAGGCTCGCGTAATCAGCCTTCCGGGGAAGGTGAATTGTTACCGTGTCATTTCCTTTCATACCGCTTCCTCCAGAATAAAGACCATATCAAGGCCCGTAATATGAAAAAGCTTTTTGATATTATCCCTTAATTGATAAATATAAACGTTCCGCTGGTGCAGTTTAACCTTTTTCAAAGCTCCTACCAGGATGCCGAGCCCCGTACTGTCAATATATTTAAGCCCATTACAGAATAATATGATATCTTTTTTGCCGTCACCTATAAGAGCATATAATTTCGTTTTAAACTCCGGTGCCGATGCTATATCTATCTCTCCGCTCAAAGCAATCTCCAGTTTATCTTTGGTCTGGTTGTTCAATTTCAGCGTAAACAAACGGCTTCCCTCCTTTTTCTGTTCCGGAACAGGTTTGCATAAAGATCACGATATTTTTATTCCCATTTTACTTTAATAGTTTCATAAACTCAATTGCTTTATCTTTCTTTTCGGTATTCCTGACAATGCCGGCAACAAGTTTTTCTCCGTGAATACCGTTTTCCTTAATGAAAATGCTGTCGGACACCTTGATTCCATAAATATTATCAGGCTCTATTTCAATCTCTTCTTCATCTGACTCGTCAATAATATCCATACCTTTAATATAGCGATCATCGGAATATCCAAGAGTATCCGCAATATCATCAAGAGATACAAACATACCCTGCTTGGAATGGGATTTAAAGATCGATTCGTTTGTTATTAAAACATCTATCTCTTTTGCGGCCGCCATTGCGATAAGCTTCATTTGAGTTGCATACTGATACTGCGGATCAGCATCATATGAAGGCATTACAAAAACACTCGGAGTTTCCGACGAAGTCATTTGTTCCTGAATAAAAGTTACTATTTTTTGTTCATCTTCCGCGTAAACTTCACCAAAAATGACAACACAAAAGTCATATTTGACTTGATTAATACAGCTTCTGATCATAAAAAACAAAAAAACCACTACTACGAGTGATACAATAATATGTATCCTGTAATAATAAAAGATGTTCTCAAGCTTTACGGGATCTTTTTTTAAAATTCTGGCGATTAACGGCGGATTTTCCCTTAACCTTTTTTGACGAAGTTCTTCCTTATCATCTTTATAAGTAATCCCCATCAATAGATCATATGCTTTTGTAACGTCTTCGATAGTATATCCATTCTCATCTTTTTCGATTGTTCGGAATTTCCTCGTCAGTATGCGATAGCGCATTGATATTTCGTCACTGGTCGCATCCGGGCTTAACTGCAATATTTCATAAGCTTTTTCCTTATCCAGTATTTGCACTGTTACTCACTACCCCCTTTATTGAAAAGAATTTTTTAATCCGTTGTCGCGATTATTCCTTTGGTTTCATAGTAGGAAACAGTAAAATGTCACGTATCGAATACGAATCCGTGAGCAGCATGACCAATCTGTCAACTCCGATTCCAAGACCGCCTGTCGGAGGAAGCCCGTGTTCCATAGCTACTATATAATCCTCATCCATCATGTTTGCTTCCTCATCTCCCTGTTTTCTCTTTTCAACCTGTTCAAGAAAACGTTCCTTTTGATCAATAGGATCATTGAGCTCGGAATATGCATTTGCCATTTCACGGCCTGCGATAAAAAGTTCAAATCTTTCGGTTAAATGTGGTTTGTCGGGTTTTCTTTTCGTCAGAGGCGATATTTCGACCGGGTAATCCATAACAAACGTAGGCTGGATTAGGTTGCTCTCAACAAACTCCTCAAACATAAGATTGAGAATTTCGCCTTTCGAAGGGTTTCCGGTTATCTCTATGCCTTTATTACGCGCTGCTTCAACAGCTTCAGCCTGTGTAGATATTAAATCAAAATCAACCCCGGCATATTTCTTAACAGCTTCGGTCATTGTGATTCGTGTCCACGGTGCCGTCAAGTCGATATCCTGACCCTGATAAACAATTTTTCGCGTCCCGATAACATTATCGGCAACATATTCAAACAGTCTTTCGGTTAATTCCATCATTCCGTTGTAATCTGTATAGGCCTGGTATACTTCGAGCATCGTAAATTCGGGGTTGTGTTTTACCGACATCCCTTCATTTCTGAACATGCGGCCCATCTCGTAAACCTTTTCCATTCCGCCGACTATAAGTCGCTTAAGATAAAGTTCCGGAGCTATTCTAAGATACAAATCAATATCAAGAGTGTTATGGTGTGTTATAAAAGGTCTTGCGGCAGCTCCTCCGGGAATTGTATTCAGTATGGGCGTATCGACTTCAAGGAAACCTTCTTCATCTAAAAATCTGCGAATTGCCGATATTATTCTGCTCCTTGTTACAAAATTATCCTTAACTTCAGGGTTCGCTATAAGATCCAGATATCTTTGGCGGTACCGTATATCGGTATCTTTCAGTCCGTGGAATTTTTCAGGCAGAGGTCTTAAAGATTTTGAAAGCAGGGTATATTCATATACTTTTACAGTGATTTCTCCCATGCGCGTTTTAAACACTTCGCCGCTTACACCTATAATATCACCAATATCAAGTTTTTTGAATTCCTCATAGGCCTCTTCACCCAAATCATTTATCCTGAAAAACAATTGTATTTTTCCATCCCTGTCATGCAAATCGCAGAAGGATGATTTGCCCATGTCCCTCTTTGCCATGAGCCTTCCTGCAAGCTTTACCTTTTTTCCTTCCATTTCGGCGAAGTTATTAATAATTTCTTTTGAATGGTGCGTCGCGTCGTAACGGACTATTTTAAAAGGATCCTTCCCCTTTTTCCGCAATTCGTCAAGTTTTTGCCTTCTTACTTTCAATATCTCCTGTAATTCTTCATTTTCTGATAAACTGCCATTTAATTCATCCGACATGCAAAAGCCTCCCGGTTAAATAATGCATATAGTTAAAAACAGTTTACACTAAATTAATGTAAACTGTTTAATCATCTAACATATTATACCCTATGAACCGGTTATCTACAATACCATAAAGCTATTTGTAGATTTTCAGGATCTTCATTTTAACCGTTCCATCAGGTACCGCAACTTCAACTATATCTCCGGCTTTCTTACCTAATAACGCACGACCCACCGGCGAATCATTCGATATCTTGTATTGGGCGGGATCGGCTTCCGTCGATCCGACTATGTGGTAGTCGACTTCTTCGTCATATTCCATGTCATATACTTTTACACGTGTTCCCAAACGCACAGCATCGGTATCAATCTCATCCTCATCAATAACCGTGGCATATTTTAACATATTTTCAAGCTGTAAAATTCTTATTTCATTCTGAGCCTGTTCGCTTTTCGCTTCGTCATACTCGGAGTTTTCCGCGATATCCCCAAACGTTAATGCCTGCCTGATACGCTCTGCAATTTCTTTTCGTCGTTCGCCCTTTAAATATTCCAATTCATCTTCTAACTTTCGAAGCCCTTCATAGGTCAAAAAAATCTCCTTGCCGCTCATATAATGCTACTCCTTCTTTTATATTTCTGTCTGTATCCCCCTGACAACCTGCCAAAACAGTATTGACACATATGTAGATTATTAAACTATTCATAAATAAGAACCGTTGTTACAACGGACAGGCAATCAGGCAGGAGTACCTGATACTTTTTTATTCCAACCGGGAAAACTTTATCCCCCATTTGCATTAACTAACATTATAGTTCGCTCCAATTATAATGTCAAGAATATAGCGAAGAATGCCGCCTGTTTGCCGTAAGACGGCTTTTTTACGCTAAAGGGAGTCAGCACTCACACGTGTTTTAATCTTATGGCTTCAACGCATTAAATATGATTATTGTTTTAATGTGCTGTGCAACGAAATCGTATGCAGATACGGATTTATCGGCCAGGATGAAAAAACACTTTTCCATAAACAGAATTAATTAAGAAAACGTTTAATTTCATCGGCGAGTTTCCGGTTGATTCCTTTCACCTGACACAACTGCTCAACGGTTGCCGTCCGTATTCTTTTAACGGAACCGAATTCTTTAAGCAGCAGTTTCTTTTTTTTCGGACCAATACCCGGTATATCATCCAAAATGGATTTTTTCCGGCTTTTTTGCCGCATTTGACGGTGATATTCAATCGCGAACCTGTGAACCTCATTCTGGATTTTTGAAATAAATTTAAGAAGATCAGGATCACTGTTCAGCGCAATATTAACACTGTCGTTTATCAGCATATTGGTTTTGTGCCTGTTGTCTTTCGCCATACCAAGAACAGGAATGTCGAGATCAAATTCGTCGAGAATTTCCTGCGCGGCATGCACATGCCCTATTCCGCCATCCACAAGCAGCAGATCGGGTTTTTCACTAAAGCTTTTGTCACTTGATGAATCGAGCAATCGTTTAAATCTCCGGTACAGGATTTCCTGCATACATGCATAGTCATTTTGAGTATATACGTTTTTTATCGAAAACTTCCTGTAATTATCCGGAGCAGGCAGCCCGTCCTTGAAAACAACCATGCCGCCGACCATTTCCTGACCGCCCGTATTGGAGATATCGTACGCTTCTATTCTTTCCGGGATTTCTCCGAGTCCGACGTGCTCAACAAGTTTTTTCAGAGCTTTTTCCCTGCTTTCGCGGGCCGTATAATTTACCATTCTGTGCCGTTCAAATTCTTCCCGTGCATTTTTCAGCGCCATATCAATAAAGGCCTTTTTTTCGCCGCGCAAAGGCCGGATAATTTTTACGGACCTGCCTCGCAGATCCCGCAGCCATGCCTGTAGTATTTCAATTCCTGACACCTCATGGCTGATAAGTATTTCTTGTGGAATTACGCGTCCGTTCCCGTAGAATTGGGAGATAAATGTTTCCATTACTTCAGCGTCGGACATGTCGTAAGTACTCTCAAGCAAACCCGAATTCTTGCCGACAAGTTTGCCCGCCCGTACAAACAGAACAACAACGATGCTGTCGACTTCATCGCGTACAAGAGCGCATAAATCCCGGTCCTCCATTTTTGTCGAAAGAACAAGCTGTTTTGCGGTTATATTGCGTATACTGGCCAGTTTGTCCCTTACCGCGGCAGCCTTTTCAAACTCCATGCTGTCGGCGTATTTTTTCATTTTTTCTTCAAGGCTGTTAGTTATCTCATCATGCCTTCCTTCCAAAAACCTGCAGACTTCATTTACAATTTCATTATAGGATTCCTGATCGATTTTACCCGCGCAGGGAGCTGAGCATAACCGTATATGATAGTAGAGGCAGGGACGCTGGGGATTATCGCCTGTAATCTTCCTTTTGCAGGTCCTGATAGGATATATTCTTCTTAGAAGCTCAATTGATTTGCGTATATCGGAAGGTTTTACATATGAACCGAAGTATTTCGAGCCATCATTATAAATTTTGCGGGTTATTTCAATTCTCGGGAACTCCTCCTGTGCTGTTATCCTGATATAAGGGTATGTTTTGTCATCTTTAAGCAGTATATTGTACCTCGGCCTGTGCATCTTTATGAGCGTATTCTCAAGAATTAATGCCTCGGCCTCGGTTTTTGTGGTTATCGTTTCAATATTATTAACTCTGGAAACAAGCGCGCGTGTTTTCGGATCTTTCTGATCGGTATTTTGGAAATACTGCCTGACCCTGTTCTTTAATACCTTAGCTTTACCCACATATATTATCTTTCCAGATTTGTCTTTCATTAAATATACTCCCGAAGAATTCGGGATATTATCCAGTATTTCCTTTATTTTATTCATTTTCCGCACTTTCTTTTCAGTCCGTCATACCCCTGTTTGCAAACATTTCAAGTTCATGCAGAGCAATCTTTTCGTCGTTCCCGTCGGCTATCAGCAGCACTTTTTCTCCTTTGCTTATTCCAAGGGATAAAACACCCAGCAGACTTTTTGCGTTTGCTTTCCGCTCCCCTTTCTGAATCCATACATTAGCTTCGTAACACGAAGCCTTCTGGATTAACCGGGCAGCTGCCTTTGATTCCAGGCCAGACTCGTTGCTTATTACTATTTCTTTTTTTATCATTCTGTTTCCCCCTGTAAATAATAAACTATCTTTAATATTTTTTATTTTCTATTATATGATTCTTCCAACAGACATAAATATTATACAATGACAAAAAAGGGTTTTCAAATAAAAATGTTGAACAACACCCAATACAGTGCCCGCGGGAATTAATGCGCAATCATTTGCAGATTACGCCCTTTTTAGTTTTTTGTTAAATATGTTTGAAATTAAAAAGCACACTCCGCCGATTATCAGTATGACCGCAGAAATAACCGACATGATATTTCCTGTCCTGTCAGCGAATACAAAGCTTATTATGTTGGTCAACGGCCATTTTATCTTTTGAATCAGGTTAACGCCCGCATTCAGGATTAAACTTGCAATATTGTCGGCCAGACCGTTAATAATTTTATTTATGGGAATGAATACAATACTTGTCAATATAATTAATGCAAAAGAAACAGCAACAAGAAAAACCGGAATTTTTAGAACATTATCCCCGGGCTTTGCATTTGAAACAGTATTTTTTATTTTATCAATTACTTTTTCCTCCAGCCCGTCAAGTTCAAAATCAGAATCCAACAGTTCAATCGTATTATACAGGCTCTCCCATTGACGAAGTCTGCGCCTGCATAATCCGCATATTGACAAATGCTGTTCAACCTTTCTTTGCTTTTCAGGTTTGAGGGAATTCTCTATAAATAATGCAATATCTCTTTCTTTTACATGCATGGCTATTCCTCCCTGTAAAAAGACGCCATTTTTTCCTTAAGCATTTTTCTTGCCCTGTATATCCTGTTTTTTACAATGCTTATCGGAACATTCATGCTCTTTGCAATTTCTTCGTAGCTAAGGCCCCCTTTGTGAAATAGCAAAAGCGGTGTTTTATATCCGGGCGCCAATAGCCTTATTTGCTCTTCAAGCCATTCTTTTCTTTCTTTTTTAATTACCATTTCATCAGGAGGATCTCCATAAGCCTGTACATCCTGCTCTTCGGTGCTTACCGTCAAATGGTTCTTATTCCTTCTTATCGCATCAATGCAGGTATTATGCGTAATACGCCCAATCCATGCGGAAAATTTCATATTGCTGTCGTACATATGCAGTTTTCTATATGCCTTCAAAAAAACGTCCTGAGTAATATCTTCCGCAGCGTGCGGATCTTTGAAAAACCGAAGGGCAATAGAATAAACAAGCTTTTTATAATTTAGTACAAGATAACTGAAACAATCGGTTTCTCCGTTAAGACATCTCTCAATTATTTCCCTTTCTTCCATTTATATATCCCTTCGGTAATACTTCAAATATGGAGTATTATTAAAATATATACGATGACAGTACTGCAAAGTCTGAAAAAACGGCAACAGCTAAAGCATTTTTTCTATGTTTTATTATTACATGTTTTCGGGTATAAATAAAGTATATTTTACGTTTAGGAGTATTTCTCAACTATCTATATCTTCCGTGAAAGCTTAACTATAAAAAACCAATTGCCGATAAATTATTGAGTAGTTAATCCGGAGGAGATTGTTATGTTAATAAAAAGAAAAGAAAAAGCGGCCGGCAATAAAAACTTTTCACTGGCTCAATCACTTGCAAAATTCAAACAGTCAAAATTCAAACGGGCAATAACCGAAATATTCACCAGGACCGACGTAAGTTTATTAAGAAGAATAAAAATACGATGGAGGCTTATTATCTCATTCCTGTTACTGTCAATGACACCTCTTATCGTTCTCGGAATTTCGGCATACAACAGGTCCCGTAATGTTGTTTCGGATATTGTCAGGCAATATACCGAACAGGTTGTAATGCAGTTTGGTTCGAATGTGCAGATAGAATTATCAAAATGTATGGAGGAGGCAAACAGTTTTATATTCTCTTCGTTAATCCAGGACAATTTTGATAAGTACGGCGAAATGGAAATGTATGATAAAATAACCCTTTATAATGATATTTCGCGGGATATGACCTACAGAGCATCGCAAAACAGCGCAATATCGGACATTATCTTTTATCCCGCATCGGGGGAATCACCCATATATGTCGGATCTAAAGAATTCGGAATACCCTTTGATGACCTTAATGTCATGTTTTCGGACGAACCTGAAAACGCCAGGTGGTATATTGACGAATCAGGAAAAACAGTGTATGCCAGGAAAGCATTAAACATTAACACAAGCGTTACGTTAGGCAATTTGTTTATTTCAATAAAACCGGAGTCAATTAACTCATTTTTCAATTCGCTTGAGCTTGGCGAATCAGTGGATGTGTATTTTATTACCGAGGAAGGGCAAATAATATATTCCAACCGGGATGATATGTCCAGGGGAGAATTACACCCCAATACACAGCTTGTTGAAAGAATAAATGATTTTTATAAATCCGGGCTGAATTCATCTTCTTTTACAATGAATATCAACGGAAACTCCGAATGTAATTATTATAAGATCGACAAAACACCGTTCTATATCGTAACAATCACGCCTTACAGCTTTTTTTACACCGCGTCGAATGCGATTGGAAGGCTGATTATAATAATAGCTATCATAGGCCTTCTGCTTTCAGTTGTCCTTGCATTTACGATATCCGGCAGTATATCCAATCCTTTATCAAAGCTTGTAAACCTTATGAGAAAAGCAAAGCAAGGTGATCTGACCGAAGTGGTAACCGATAAAAGCAATGATGAAATCGGCGAGGTTATTTCAAATTATGATGATATGATACAAAATATAAAAATTCTGATTCAAAAAGTCCAGTTGTCTGTCGAGAATGTTCTGAACAGCTCCGAAAAAATCTCCGCTTCTTCTGAACAAACATATGCTTCTTCGGAACAGATTGCGATGACGCTTCAGGAAGTCGCAAAAGGCTCTTCCGAACAGGCTGAGGAGGTAGCCCAGAGCGTTAATTACATGAATGATCTTTCCAACGGAATAAATAAGGCAATCAGCGATCTGACGACCATTTCATCATTGATATCCGATACCGAGAAAATCAGTATTGACGCTATCGGCACAGTGAAAACCCTGAATCATAAAGCGGAGCAAACAAGAAACGCGTCCCAGAAAATTGTTGATGAAATTAACAGCCTTAACAATGATATGAAAGAAATAAGAAAAATTACAAAACTAATTGTCGGGATAGCGGAACAAACCAATCTGCTCTCGCTTAACGCCGCTATTGAGGCTGCCCGTGCCGGAGAAGCAGGACGCGGATTTGCGGTTGTCGCCGAGGAAGTTAAAAAGCTTGCCGATCAGTCAAAAGAAGCATCAATAATGATTAACAATATTATAAACACTATAAATAATAAAACGGAACAGGCCGTGTCTGAAGCAAATAATTCGAGTGAAATCATCAATGAACAAATGCTTGTCGTTGAACAAACCGACGCGGCGTTTAACACGATATCAGCTTCAATGAAGAAAATCACGTCGCATATGAAGGATATGGAAAGTTCGGTCTCCAATATGATTACTTTGAAAGAAAAGACGCTGACTGCGATGGAAAACATTTCAGCGGTATCCGAGGAAGCAGCGGCAACTTCCGAAGAAGTTTCCGCAAGCACCGAGGAGCAAATGGCCAGCGCGGAAGTTCTTACAAACCTTGCAAAGGAAATGAACCAAATGGCCAAAGAACTTGAAAGCGCTGTTACCCTTTTTAAAATTTAAAACCCGCCGCTTATATATACAAATCCAAAAAAATATATCCCGCCTCTTTGGAGGCGGGGTATATTTTTTATTAACGCAAAAGCGGGTTGCCTGTATATTTAATGATACCCGGTGTACTTGTTGATAGCTCCCGTGGGACATACCAAAATACACTTTCCGCAGTTTACGCATTTATTCGTATCAATAACCGCACAAAAATCAACAATTGTTATAGCGTTTTCGGGACATTCCTTAACGCACCTCTGGCAGGCTATACACGCAACTTTGCAGTTTTTTCGCGCTGCCGCTCCTTTTTCATGGTTGCTGCAGCTTACCGAATATTCAGACTTGGCAGGCACCATTTTAATTATGTCTTTTGGGCACTCGGCAATGCATTTGCCGCAGCCGGCACATTTTTCCTCAATAATCCTGGCAAGGCCGTTTTCCACTTCTATCGCGCCAAAAAGGCATACCTTTTTACAGCTTCCCATACCCTCACAGCCGTATATGCATGAAGACGGCCCTCCTGCCATTTCCGCCGCCGCGCGGCAATCGATTATACCGTCATAATCATATTTTATTGAAACATTATTCCATGTGCCTTTGCACATAACACGAGCGATATATTTCTCGCAGTCGGCAGCTTCTTTGCCCATAATATCCGCAATTTTTTCAATCAAATCCGAGCCGCCGACAGGGCAAAGGTTGATCCCGGCTCCTCCCGCAACAGCCTCCGCGTACTGATCACAGCCCGTAAAACCGCATGCGCCGCAGTTTGCGCCGGGCAAAAGTTCGCGAATTTTTTCAATATTTTCGTCCGGTTTAACTTCAAATTTTTTTGACGCGTAGGAAAGCACAATCCCGAACAAAAGACCCAAACCCGACACAATGATAACAGGAATTCCTATCTCTGTCATAAATCCACCTTCTATCATAAATTTCTCGTAACTGTTATAAAACCAATAATAAAATATCGCCTATATTCCGAACAATCCCTTGAATCCGGTGAAAGCGACCGAAACAAGCGCAGCCGCAATAAAAGTTATCGGAAGCCCTTGAAAAACGTCAGGTATATCACAAAACTCAAGCTTTTCCCTTATCCCCGAAAACAAAATTAACGCAAGTGTAAACCCTATTCCCGCCGACAGTCCGAAAACCACCGAATGCAACAGATTGTAATTTCTTTCAATATTCAATAACGCAGCGCCAAGGACAGCACAATTAGTGGTAATAAGCGGCAAATAAATTCCGAGCGCTTTGAACAAGGCAGGAACAAACCGCTTTAAAACAATTTCGACAAACTGCACCAATGCCGCAATAACAAGGATAAACACTATTGTCTGGAGATAATCCAAATTATTCGGTTCAAGAAAAAACCTGTATACTGTCCATGTTACCGCCGACGCAAGTGTCATGACAAAGATAACCGCGCCGCCCATCCCAATGGCTGTTGACGACTTTTTTGACACGCCGAGAAACGGGCATATGCCGAGGAATCTGGATAAAACAAAATTGTTAACAAGGATAGCCCCAAGCGCTATCAGAACTATTTCCCTCATTGTGCGTCACCTCCGTTTTCACCGGACTGCCCGGCGCAGCCTTCACAATTCATGCCGCACCCTGACGATATTTCCTTATTCCGAACCTTCAATACGGAAATCTTGTTTATAACCGCTATAATAAAGCCAAACACAAGAAACCCGCCGGGAGGCAGTATCATTATTGCCGCAGGATCAATAATATCTTTTGTAAGTGTCAATCCCATCCATGTTCCGGCGCCAAGAATTTCACGCACCGAACCTATTATCAGAAGCGCTATTGTAAAGCCGCCGCCCATACCAAGTGCATCGAGGATGGACAGCCCGACGCCGTTTTTGCTTGCGAACATTTCGGCTCGTGCAAGAATAATGCAGTTAACCACTATAAGCGGGATATATATACCAAGCTCTTTATATACATCCGGCAAATAAGCGTTGAGAAGCATTTGCACAATGGTAGTAAAACCCGCAATAACAGTTATAAAAACGGGGATCCTCACCTTATCGGGTACAATTTTGCGTATAAAAGATATTACGATATTTGAACCGGTTAATACAAAGGTTGCCGCTATACCCATTCCTATCCCGTTTCTGGCCATTGTCGTAACAGCAAGGGAAGGACACATGCCCAATACCATCTTTAGTACCGGATTCTCCTTCATAATCCCGTTTTTTAAAACGGAAAAAGCTTTAGATGATGGTTTTGCCATATCAATTCCCTTCTTCCATTAATTTTTTCGTTATATCAAGAGCAGCCTGCACTCCTTGCGTTACACCCCTCGATGTAATCGTTGCGCCGCTTACCGCCTGTATTTCATTTGTCGATTTCCTGTTTTGTTTTACAACGGTTAATTCGTCATTGACACCAACCTGCTCAAACTGGTTTATAAAATCAGGCTCAAAGACCTTTGTACCCAAGCCCGGAGTTTCCTCATTGTCTCCGATAATTACCCCTGTCACGGTACCGTTTTTATCCACTCCGACTATCATACCAATATCGCCGCCGTATCCTTTCGCGGTTATATTGACTACATATCCTTCAAGCTCTCCATCCCTGTACCCGGCATATACATTCTTAACAGCCTCGTTCCCGGATCCAAGTTCAATTTGCTTAAAACTGTCGGCATTATCAAGCACCTGTTTGCGAAATTCTTCTTGCTCAGCATTCGTCCTTTGCTCGATAACATCAACAGTAGCGCGATTAACAACGGCCAATGCCCCTGTTGTTACCGCACAGACAAGAAAAAGTACTAATGCAGGTTTTATAATGCTATCCCACATTACGTTCACCTCCAAAGCTGGCAGGTATCGTATGCCTATCAATAAGAGGCGTTACTACATTCATCAGAATTATTGCAAACGATACGCCTTCGGGCATACTGCCGTATAGCCTGAATAACGCCGTCAATAAACCGCACCCGAAAGCATATATGGCGGCACCGGTTTTCGTTACCGGACATGTAACATAATCGGTAGCCATAAAAACAGCTCCGAGTAAAAGCCCGCCCGACAGAACATGATAAAGCGGGTCCCCGGTAAACATTCCGTCAGGTCCGAGCATCCATGTCATGACCGCAGTGGTAGCAGTAAATATTACCGGTATATGCCACGATATTACTCCTTTTACAAGCAAGTATACAAATCCGAGTAAAATCGCAAAGGCCGATGTTTCTCCAATACACCCGGCTATATTGCCCCAGAATAAATCACCGTACGAATAAATGCCGTATATTCCTTCTTTCAAGGCTGCAAGCGGCGTAGCGCTTGCAACCGCGTCCGCCGCCGGAGTAGCGGTAGCCGTTGTTGTAACGGTTTCTCCGAACGGCTGCGTCCACGTAGTCATTGAGCTAGCCCATGCTGCAACAAGAATTGCCCTTGCCCCAAGAGCGGGGTTCATAAAATTTTGTCCAAGACCGCCAAATAGCTGTTTTACTATCACAATAGCAATAACCGCTCCTACTGCGGCGATCCACAGAGGTATCGCCGGAGGAAGGTTTAAAGCCAGTAAAAGCCCTGTAACAACCGCGCTTAAATCCGATATCGTATTGTCTCTCTTTAAACCTTTTCGCATTAAATATTCGGCTGCTACGGCGGTTATAACGGTTACAAGTATAACTACAGCAGCGCGGTACCCGAAAAACCATATCCCCGCTACTACGGCAGGCAGTAGTGCAATAATCACATCCAGCATTATTTTGGTCGTTGTACAGTTATCGCGTAAGTGAGGGGAAGAACAAACATACAATCTATTATCCAAGTATAATTCACCCCAATCCTTTTATCCTAAGCTTTCTTTGCATTCCTTCTGACAGCATCCTTGCCAAGGCGTATCGATTGGACAAGATGCCTTTTCGCAGGGCATACATACGAACAGCTCCCGCATTCAATACAGTCGAGTATATGAAATTTGTCCAATTCGTTATACCTTCCGGCCATTACGAAACGGTTTATCTCATGCGGCAGCAGATTCATAGGGCAAGCCGCCACACACCGCCCGCAGCGTATACATGGGGTTTCCGGCGGGAGATCCCCTTCATTTTTGTCAAACGCCAATATCGCATTAGTATTTTTTATAACCGATGTTTCAAGTGAATACTGGGCGATGCCCATCATCGGACCGCCCATCAACACTTTATACGGCTTGGACAGGAAACCTCCGGAGAATTCAAAAACATCGCCGATTGAAGTTCCTATTAAAACCTCAACATTTTTTGGTTCCCTTACAACGGGGCCATCAACCGTAACCCGTTTTTTAATAAGCGGTATGCCTGTTTCAACGTATTTTGCCATAAATGAAATGCTGTTAACGTTAAATACGAGGCATCCGACATCGGCCGGAAGTTTACCCGGTGGTACTTTTCTCCCGGTAACCGTATATATCAAAGTTTTTTCAGCACCCTGCGGATAACGGGAGCGGAGCGAATAAACCGATATCCTGCTGTCATTTTTACTTTTTTCCTTTAAAAGGCTTATCGCTTTCGGCTTATTGTCTTCAATTCCGATAATCGCCCTGGGAATTTCAAGCATATCGAGCACGAGTTGTATCCCTTTTATAATATACGGCGCAAACTCAATACATTCCCTGTAGTCGGAAGTAATATAGGGTTCGCACTCGGCTCCGTTTATAATTAAATAATCAATTTTTTTATCTTTTGGAGGGTTCAGCTTTACATGTGACGGAAAACCTGCTCCTCCGAGCCCTACAAGGCCTGATCCTCTTATAGCCTCAATAAATTGCTCCCTGTTATTAACAGACGGAGCTTTTATATCTTCAGATAACTCTTGCTTATTATCAGCTTCAATCTCAACCGATATTACCAAATGCCCGCTGGCATAAAGCATCGGTTCAACCCTTTTTACAATTCCTGAAACACTTGAATGTATCGGAGCGGATATATATGCGTCCGAGTCGCCTATTAACTGCCCTACCTTTACAATATCCCCCTTTTTCACTGTTGGACGGCAGGGCGGTCCGCTATGCTGGGCCATCGGAATTATCACCTTTGATGGCGTATCCATTACAACTGTTTCCATTTCTGCCGTATTTTTACGGTGAGGCACAGCAACACCGCCGGCAAATAGTTTATTTATTAAAAGCATTGTATCACCTCATCTTCAATAAAAAATCATTCCATTTTATTGCATTGCTGAAAAATACCTGTTCCGACAATCAATACTATTACCGTCAAACACAATGGAATAATACCGGCAGGACAGAACCTGCCTATTAATCTTTATCAAAACAAAAAAAACGACCAATCACAAAACCTCTATTGCTATATTAACATATGACATGTGTTTTGTGAATATTTTTTTGTTTATTGTATACAAACAACAAATATGGTTAATACGCCTGTATCAAGGCTTATCGTTTATTTTTCCATGCCGGACAAATCAAGATCTAAACTGGATACAATCAGCGGAAGATCTGTAAGCTCCGCTCCATTCAGACAGCCGGGCAAAAACGAAATATTTACGGTCGTATCATTTCTGAAAAATATATAATCAACAGTATCCTTTTCCAGCTTAACACGCACAATCACTTCACCTTCCGCTCCCGGTTCCCTGGCAAGCGCTTCGCCGCTTTTTTTCATTTTGGCTTCCAGTTTCACTTCTCCCTTCGGCATATTTTCAATGCCCATATCTATTAGCCTGAGAGACTGGGTTAAATCATCGAATTTCAACATAGTACGCGCATAACAATTGCTATCTTCCCGAACCGGTACAGTATAGGGAAGTTCATCATACGGAAGCTTCGAATATTTTTTCGAATCAACCGCATTCCCCGCCGCACGCGCGAGCCTTCCCGATGCCGTCATCGCAGTTTCGCTGTCAATGAAACCTGTCGTTCTTAACCTTTTTGCAATGGCCGCGGTGCTTTCCCATCTCTTCCTTATATTCGCAAGTTCGCTTTCTATTTCCTGCAAAACAGCATTTGCAGCATAAAAAGTATCCTTAGGGATATCCTTGTTAATGCCTCCTATCCCGATAATCCCGAAAAGAAGCGGGTGACTGCAAATTAATCCCGCGGCTTCACGATATAGATTAACAAGCCTGGAAATACGGACACTGTCGCTGTATAACCCAAGGCACCGGGTCGTATTATACAATCCATGCAAATTTGCATTAACACAGCTCATTTCATTAATAACCAATCTAACCCATTGGGCTTTCTGCGGGATATAAAACCCGTTTATATCCTCGACAGCAGAAGCGAACGCAAGAGATAATGAAATACCGTTTGCGCTTGAGACCCTTTCAAGTATATCGGGAATATCCCAAACCTTCCTGCCGGTACACAGTTTTTCAACTTCCCTGTAGTTATAGCCTGTTTCAAACGATACTTTTTTTATTACTTCATCTTTCATCAACAGATGGAATAAAACAGGTTCAGTAAGCAGCGGATGAAACGGCCCCCAGTCAATTAATGAATAACCTTCTTCATCAATCACTTCAACAGATTTTCGATTAAACAGCACCGGAAATCTTTGTTCGATATCGGCTTCCATTCTTTCACCGCGGGGATAAACAAGCGTAACCGACGGTATGGCCGTGTTTTCAGAAACAGTAATATCAACGGATTCAAATTGGCCTTCTTTTTCTAACAGATAATTAACAGTAATCTTGTTATTATCTCCATAAGCCTCAATAAGAAGCAATTCAAACCCCATAGATTTAAAACCGAATAATTTACTCAAAAGCGACGCGCTTCGTTTATCGCTCAAGTTCCGTATCATGATCCCACCCGTCTTTATACTCTTTATAACCGTCTTCAACGACATTTATAACGGCTTCCAGCATCTTGTCCATTTCAGGTATACACCCTCGCACATATGTATTAACAGGCAAAACTTTCTCAAGCGGATTAATTCCGTTTTCTTCACTGCGGAACAGGCTTCCCTCGCACGCACACGCTCCCGCAGCGATAACCGCTTTAGGAGAAGGCATTTTATTATATATTTCTTTTAAATAGTCCGCAGACTTATTATTGATACATCCTGCCACGAATAGAACATCCGCGTGCCTTGGATTACCGGTTAAAGTTATTCCTTTGCCGGAATCAAGCAGTAACGCGGCCTGAAACTGACGGGCGCAGCCCGTACACCCACCCGCGTTTATAAGCATTACCGATATGCTTTTGGCCCTTATTCCGTTCAACCAGGACATTACAACAACTCCTTCATAGCATATATAGCCAGATATAATTTATAGCCGGCAATCCTCCAGCCCATATCCATGAGTTCATCATAACCTTTTTCCATGGCATTTTCGGTACAACAGCGTTTAGAAGCATCGCGGCAAGATAAAAAACTGCCGAAACCAAGAACGATATCCAGGGCTGCCACGGCAAAAAGTAAGATATGAGCTTGAGCCAGATGCCTGTTTCAATCCACTGCGTCAATTGAATAACACCAAGGCTTCGCCCGCCATACGGAGTATATAGTGCCGTATCGAGAAACGACATCGTATTTGCGTTGATACCAAAATCAAAGTACCCTAGATTCCCTTTTATCATCGCTACCGCAAACAAGCCTGTAGCAACGAGCGGAAGCCTGGCGAGCAAAACATTCCCGGCAGAGTATTGGACCACGAGCGACAACTTAAGCGTTCCAACTGCTTTATATAACGACGCACCCGCAATCATTAGCGCAAAAGACCATACCGTCAGCCTTGAGATCCCTCTCTGCGCGGCCATTATTCCATATGCTTCCTTTGTGCTGCATGCACCGACAAGAATAAACAACTCCATCATAACCAGTCCGGAAAGTACTAAAAGTATATTTTCTCCGGCGGACACAAAGTAAAGGGTTACAAGCGCAAAAAGACATGCTCCGACAGGAAACCAGCGTGTCAGAGGGCGATTGTGATAATCCGTTTTTGAAAAGTGCTTGATTAACCTGTATATCGGTTGAAGCGGATACGATCTGTTCTGACCGGGCACTGCGCTTAATATTAAATTCTCAACCAGATATATAACCGGTACTATGATAACTATACCGATAAACCAAAGGATTACTTCAAGCATGACAACGCCACCCCTGTAATTAATGCCGCCAGTGAAATCCACGCTGCTCTAATTATAAACCCCGGATTGGCTCCGGCTGGAATCCATGCGGTAAGCGAATAATGGTAAAAAACCCGGGAATCACTGTTACCGGCGTATTCTTCTGCTTTGCCAAACCTGTATATTGCATAGAAACAGGCAGCAAGAATAACAATTACACCACCGGTATAGATCAGTCCTTTTCCGGGCTTAAGCATATATAAAAAGCCTTCAAGGTTTGAATACTTCTCAATATTTTCTGCAGGTAAACTGCCCATCGGTATCGGCTGCCGCCCGAAGTACCGGTAAAGACTGCCGAGTGAAAGGTTTGCCGCTGCTGTAAAAACAAAAAACAACGGCAGAATAACCCGGAATATGACAGGGTAAGTATCAATTTCAATGCTTGTTTTGTCTCCGGCGGATAAAAGAACCGACAGCCATCTGAATATCACCGCGGAAACTAAAACCAGCGCCGCAACCGTAAGCAGCATTGAGACCGGATTATCGGCCAAAAACCTTACAAACAGCAATCTCTGCAGAGCGGAATAAAACGGCGCGAACAGGAACAGCAGCATCGCGGCCGACATGAAAAACGTCATCTCCGGCATTTCTCTCCGCAGGTTATACATTTTCTCTACATCCTGTGTTCCCTTTATATATTCCAGTATTGTTATGCATGCAAAAAGAAAAGTGACAGTAATTGCTGAAGCGGCAGTGTATCCGACAGTAAAAAACATGCTTTCCCTGCTTATAAAAACCGTTGATATTCCCCATCCGGCGACGGACATTAAAATGCCCTGCAATATTTGCGCTGCTTTTCGGGCTACGCACGAATAGTAGGCGCCGCCAACCATAACAAGGCTTCCGAAAATAATAACCAGCGTCAGAATTACATTGTTAACTCCCGTAAGCAGAAATACAAACTTAAGCAAAACCGCAACCGGAGATATAACGGACATAATAAGCGCAGTTATACCGGAAACGGGAGCAGGCATCGAAAAAAGTTTATTCCATATGCTTTTATCGGGAACAAGGCATCCGCAGACGATTGCCGATGCAAAAACCATCACGGCAATCAGTACGCGGGATTCTCCGAAACCGGCATCCAAACCGTTTATTTGTACGGAGCCGGCTTTTTGATAGATAAACGGGATCGAAGCCATCCACACCGTAAGCACGGCCTGTTGAACAATATGCATACCCGCTGCAGGTTTTCGTTCGCTGTTTTGAAACGTTCTCAAAAAAAGTCCGACTGCTATATACATCCACTGCCAGAATAAAAACAAACCCGTGAAACTGTTAGCTGCGACCAGGCCAGCAAATGCGGCCATCAAAAGAAGAATTCCCGCTTCAATCTGTCTTTCCTGTTTTTTAGCTGCTTTTTTTTGGCTGAAATATTTCTTAAGATAAATTAACGTTATCGGAATAAAAAACGCAATTATACAAGAACCCGCCAGCAGCAAAACTTTACCGTTATAGTCAAATGTTACGAATGGAACGGCCTCTTCCGGCGAGTTTATTATTTCAAATACAGCCAGTATTATTGACTGGGTAAAAGAAAGCACAGATATGATATAATGCTTGTCCAATATTGAACGAATAAAAACAAAAACTGCGGTTAACAATGTAACCAATTTCCATACAATATGGGGAATATATAAATTAAACATATAGGAAGCCGGATAAACAAACAAAAACACTGCGGTTAGAAAAAATAAAACGGCGGATATTTCAATAAAAATACGACTTGCCTTTCCCTGCGGGATAAGAAATGATATAAATAAAAGAACTACAGGACCAAATACCACACCCAATACAACAAAATCCATTTACCTTTGGTTCCTTTCAAATTCATACCATAATCATTAAAGATTATATCTCTTTTTATCCATTTACTCAAGACCAATTCCTTTTCCTTCAGCGGCCTTTTACTTTATGGTCGCCATCCTTTGCCATGTTTTTCAACACTTTGATCACATCATCTGCGACCGTATTCATAACAAAATTCTTTTTGCGGTTCCTGACCGAATACTGCATATTCTCTTTATTCGAAGCTTGTGCCGGAACATCGGACAAAAGCTCGCGGGCAGACATCCTAATGCCTATAGCCTGCTTCCTCCCTTTTCCTTGCTGCTTGGAATACAATCAGCGCTGCAGCAGTTGCGGCATTCAAAGAGTTTATTTTCCCGTATAGCGGTATTCTTACCAGTATATCGCAGTTTTCTTTTACAAGACGGCTGATTCCGTTTCCTTCGCTTCCTATTACGATTGCCGTAGGGTGTAAATAATCATATTCGTAATATATCGTTTCGCCTTGCATATCCGCTCCAATAATCCAAAAACCGGACTTTTTCAAATCATTTATTACCCTTGTTAAATTTGTCACTTTTGAGATCGGGATATGTTCCGCGGCTCCGGCTGCAACTTTTGCCACAACAGGCGACAATAACGCCGAGCGCTTTTTCGGCAGGATAATGCCATCGACGCCGGCGCATTCCGCGGTTCTGATTATTGCTCCAAGATTGTTCGGATCGGTAATACCGTCAAGTATTAGTATTAATGGAGGATGACCGGCCGTTTCAGCTGTTTTGACAATATCCGAAATATCAACATAATCCACTGCCGCAGCTTCGGCAATAACACCCTGATGCCCGCGCGTAACCGACATTCTGTCCAGTTTATCCTTATCGAGAAACGTAATGACGATTCCCCGTTCCCGAGCATTTGCATAAATCTTTTTTAACACCGGGTCATTCATATTCTTTTCAATATAGATTTTGTTAATCGGTCGTTCTGCCCGGAAAGCCTCAATAACGGCATTCTTGCCTTCAATCCTTCCTGTTTCGCCAGCATCTTTGCCGGCCATCGGAGTTTCTTTCGCGGCAGTTCTTTTAGAGGGATATCTATCACTTGTTTTCACTATCAACCGCACCTTCCTGTTCTATAATTCCGGCCGCCGCATTCATCAGCTTGTTCAGGCGCCCATAATTACCGGTTAGGTAAAGATAACCCAAAACTGTTTCTAAAGCAGTCGCATGCCTGTAATCAGTCATATCGGCGTTTTTGGGAACAGTAGCCGGGTTTGAGTTTCTGCCGCGCCTGAAAATCTTCTTTTCTTCATCATCCAGCATATCATAAAGGCGTAACGCAATTCTTCCCTGAGCTTCCGCTTTGACATAGCTTGTCGCTTTAATATGCATTTTATGCGGTGACTCGTTTTTCCTCATCGCGAGCCGGCTTCTTATGAAAAGATCAAATACGGAATCTCCTACGAAAGCCAACATCAACGGCGATAGTTGTTTTATATGTTTTAAGGAGTTTTCGTCAACAGCATTCATTTCCCTATACCCATAAACCTATGCTATTTAAAACTAAAACAGCGGAAGAAACTGCATATAAGACACTTTCTGCCCCGTTATAAATGATTTTACTTTATCAACCGGTACTAATCAAGGATAAAAGCATTTGACTCACCGGTTTTAAATAAACATAACGCTCATATTCCTTATTTGACAAAAAAACCGCTTTTATGATGTTGATCTTTACATAACAATTGATCAACCGCAAAACCGGCTGTACGAATGTTTATAAAGCAATGCCCGGTTATCGGCGTATCTCGAAATATATAGAATATACAAACATAAAGTTTTTATGCAGAAAATTTATGTGTATTTTGTCACTTGTTTTGCATATGCGTTAAATCTTATAATAAATACGTACACTGATACTTTTAACATACTTTTACCTCCTTTCTTTTATAAATAAAAAATTTTTATATAATCGGAGTCAATAGCTCCGATTTTTTTCTTTTCATTTATTAATTTTAAGCCTGATTGTTAAATCCATTTGCATGGTGTACACTATAATTAAGTTTTCGCAGAAGACATACTATCCGTTTTCGGGAGGAGCAGAAATAATGGATCTTAATGCCGCGGCGATAAAAAATATAATATTTCCTATGTTAAAATACGCAAAAAACAATAATACGTTGGATTATCTGGCAAACCTGAACAAGACCCAGTTTTTGCCGATGGGTGAAATTATTAGTGTCCAAAAGGAAAAACTTCGCAAACTTCTGCTTCATTGTGTAAATAACATACCTGCATATCAAACTTACAAAGAGATTATACCCGTGATAGAGAAAGAGCCGGCTGAAGCCCTCGCGCATTTTCCGATACTTACAAAACAGCAGGTTAATGATATGCAGGACATTTTTATTTTTCCGGATGCCGACAAATCAAAACTTATACCTAACCGTTCAGGAGGTTCAACCGGACAGCCCGTCAGGTTTTATATCGACAGACCTACGTCGGAACATTCCGAAGCGGCAAGATGGCGGGCGCTTTCATGGTGGGACATCTCGATAGGCGATAAATGCCTGATGGTATGGGGCAACCCTCTCGAACTGAGCAATCACGAAAAACTGATATATAATATGAAAGAAAGGTTTTTAAAAAACATAATATTCGTTTCGGCTTACAGCCTGAATCCGAAATCGGTACATAAATACGCCGGGATGATAAATACCTCCAAACCGAAATATTTTTACGGCTATGCGTCCGCGCTGCATCTTCTGGCCCAATTGGTCATAAAAAACAACGTACAGATAAAACACCGTCCTAAAGTTATAGTATCGACCGCGGAAACGCTTTACGACTTTCAGCGCGAAACGATAGAAAAAGCGTTCCGGTGCAGGGTAATCAACGAATACGGCGCAAGAGACGCAGGAATAATAGCATATGAATGCAAAAACGGCAAAATGCATATATCCGCGGAGAATATGATTGTTGAAATAGTTGACATTGAAACGAAAAGACCGCTGAAATCCGGAAAAAGCGGGCTTGTAATTATAACAGACTTAAACAATTATTCAATGCCGCGTTTAAGATACCAACTCGGAGATATCGCGTCGCTTTCCGATGAAACGTGCGGGTGCGGCATAAACCTTCCTTTAATTGACAATGTGCAGGGCCGTGAGGATGATATATTTGTATCTTCGGACGGCAATTATGTTCATGCGGTTTATTTCTGCAATCTGGCACGGAGCTATCCAAGCATAAGGCAATTCCAGATAATCCAGAAAACAAGGCATGATTTGCTTCTGAAAATAATAAAAAACGATCCGTTTATCGAATCGGAAATAATGTCGTACATAAAAGAAATTTATAAGGTGATGGGACATATTAATATTGATATTGAATATGTTGACGCAATCGAGCCTGCCGCGTCCGGAAAAATAAGATATTCAAAACGCGAATTTCCATTAATTGTTTAAAGTCGTCTTATTTCATATTGAGATGTGCATTTAACTGTAGTATAGTATTACGAGAACCAGGCCCCGTCCACCTTTTGAGGCGGCGGCCAGCGATGATATACGGGTGGATGAATTGAATACAAACGAAGTAAGAAAAATAATGGTAAAGGATACAATGCTGTATCTGCCGGCCAGAATAATCGAAGGCACGATCGGGCTTCTTACGATATCGCTGTATACCCGATATTTTGCACCTGATGTATATGGTACTTACGGTATTATTACGTCTACGGTAAATATTTCCACACTATTGCTTCTTGGCTGGTTGATTCAATCGGTGTTCAGGTATGTAAATGCTTTTGACGGAAGCAAAAAACGGGTTTTGTTTTTTTCCACATCGTTTACTCTTTGGATATTGATAAACGGGATTATATTGTTGGGCGGGCTTGCCGGTGTATTCATACTAAGCCGAAATAATGAGACCTGGCTTACGCAATTATATATTCTTGTTATTTTTATGTTTATATCCTACAACACGACACAGATTTTAACATCTGTGCTTTCTGCTACGAGAAGAACAAAGCTGCTGCTTTCCCTTTCAATCTTCTCGGTTACGGCAAAACTGCTGCTTACAACATTTTTTGTTTATTACTATAAAACAAACTCAACGACTCCAGCTGCGGCGGTTATAAGCCATATAATCGTAGATACGGTTTTTATTCTCGTTGCCGTGCAGCGTACCCGTATATACAGGTATATTAAATTTAAGCTTTTTTCGAAAAGGGTTTTGCGTAAATTTCTTATATACAGTATGCCGCTGGTTGGAGTAAACATAACAATGAGCGTGCTTAACCTTTCGGACAGGTACGTTATCACTCCTATTCTCGGAACCGAAAAGATGGGCATATATCATGCGAACTATTCAATATCGTCTTCGGTATTTACTCTGATTCTTGTCGCCGTAATGCGCGGCGTTTATCCCGTAATACTTAAAACCTGGCGCCAGAACAACAAACCGCAGACCGAACAATTTCTTTCCCAGGCGGTAAGATATTTTCTTCTTGTTTCAATGCCGGCTTTTACCGGTATAAGCATTCTTGCGGACACAATATCAAAACTTTTTCTTGACACTCAGTTTTATGAACGGGGTTTCGTAATTATATGGGTCGCGGCAGGCATGTTGTTCTTCGGCCTGGCAGAATACAGCAACAAGGCGTGGGAACTGACATCAAACACAAAACCCCTGTTTTATAATACCGTAATAAGCGCATTAATAAATCTTGGAATAAATATTGCCTTCATTCCGATTTACGGCTACAGAGCGGCTGCCGTAAGCACAGCGCTGTCATATTTGATATACCTCACTCTTTCATTGGTACGAAGCAGAAAAATACTGAAAATAGGCTTTAACCTGTTAAGTCTCGCAAGAATATTTTTTAGCTGTGCCGTTATGGGCGTTTCGGTATACTTTGCCGTAAATTATTTAAAACCGTCCTTTATCGCTCTTTTGTTTACTGTTTTATTAGGGATCGCGATTTATTTCATTTGCTTATATGCCAGCAAAGAAATTAGCAATGAAGTTAATTATGCCGTAAACTGGCTAAAAGATAAAAAAAATAAGAAGGGGCTCAAGGAGTTGTGATGAAAGTATTGCACCTTATCGGAGGCGGAGACGTAGGCGGGGCAAAAAGCCATGTCCTTTCGCTGGTACGACAATTAAGCAACCATATAACCGTTAAGCTTATTAGTCTTCGACCCGGCTCGTTTACCGAGGATGCGAAGGCGATGGGCATTGACGCCATTGTTGTCCGCTCCGGCAATATTTTACGTGACATTAAAACTATAATCCGGATTATACAATCGGAGGGCTATGACATACTGCACACGCATGGAGCAAAAGCCAATATGATAGGCGTGTTTGCAAAAAGAAATACCGGAATCCCAGTTGTATCCACCGTACACAGCGATTACCGTCTCGATTACCTGCACAGCGTTCTGAAAATGTATACGTTTGGCCTGATAAACACCGTTGCACTCAGATTAATCGATTACTATATCGGTGTTTCGAAAAACTATAAAGAAATGCTTATACGCCGCGGTTTTCCCGCTCACAGGATATATACCGTATATAACGGTATACCATTTGACAACAGCATTGATATTATGCCAAAAGACGATTTTGCGAAAAAATACGGTATCGAATTGAAAGATGACGATGTTGTCGTTGGCATCCTCGCGAGGCTTCACCCCGTAAAAGGTCATACCGTTTTTCTGGATGCGGCGGAAAAGGTACTTAATAAGTTTCCGCATACCAAATTCCTGATCGGAGGGCCTGGAGACGAATTAAGGCCGGTGCTTGAAAGAAAGGCGAGGCAGCTTGGCATTTCTAATAACGTTTTTTTCCTTGGCGCCGTTGCCGAACCTTATTCATTTTTTGAACATATTGATATAAATGTCCTGGCCTCCTATAGCGAGAGTTTTCCTTATGCAATCCTTGAAGGCGCGCGCATGAAAAAAGCAACCGTTTCAAGCAGGGTCGGCGGGCTGGAAGACCTTTTCGTCCAGGGTGAAAACGGGTTTTTGTATACCCCCGGCGACAGTGACGCGCTGGCTGAACACCTTGTTACACTTATCGAAGATCCGGATAAACGTAAAGCCATGGGAGAAAAGCTCTATGAATCCGCCAGGAATAATTTCTCCCTCAGCGCGATGACTGAAACCCAATTGAATATATATAACTCGATCTTTAAACATCAGGCTAAAATCGAAAAAGACGGAAAAGAATACGATGTCGCTATACTTGGCTATTACGGTTACAGGAACAGCGGTGATGATGCAATTCTGCAATCTTTTATCGATCATTTGCAGCAGAATCATAAAGACATATCGGTAATCGTTCTTTCAAACAACCCATCGGAGACGAGAAGATTATATCATGTTCAGGCTGTATATCGTTTCCACCCGTTCCGGATACCATCCGTTCTTTCAAAAACGCGGCTCTTTATCGCAGGGGGTGGGACATTGCTGCAGGATGATACGAGCAGTCGATCGCTTTGGTATTACCTATCTATGCTTCACGTCGCAATGAAAAAAGGCGCACGGCTCGCGCTTCTGGCCAACGGTCTTGGGCCTTTGACAAAGAAAAAGAACAGAAAGGCCGCCGCGAGGATCCTTGACAGGATGGATGTAATTACGCTGCGTGATCCATACGCGTTTGAAGAATTGAAATCTCTCGGTGTTTCCAAACCGGTTACAATGATAGCCGCAGACCCTGCTATGGCTCTTGTTCCTGGTGATCGCCTCCCCGGTCTGAAACTTCTTTCACTGGAAGGCGTTCCAGCGGACAAAAACCTTGCAGCATTTTGTCTTAGAAAGTGGAAAAAGGTTAGACGTTCCGAAAAAATACTGGCTGCTCTCGCCGATAAAATAGCCGATGAGTTCAACCTTGTACCTTTGTTTATTCCGATGCAGCACCCTGATGATGTCCGGTTTCTGAAAAAAGTAATGTATCATATGAAGCAGAAAGGATATATAATGCAGAACCGCTACTCGGTTGATCAAACTTTATCGATTTTTGGAAACGTAAAGATGGTTGTGGGAATGCGCCTTCATTCGCTTATATATGCCGCAAAACTCAGCATCCCTATGGTTGGGCTCGCTTATGAACCTAAAGTCAATTATTTCATGCAATCTATAAACCAGCCCTATGTAAATTGGGACCGGAATTTTTCAATGGAAGATTTAATGGAAAAAATATCATATGTGTGGAACAACGCTTCACGTATAAGCAGCGAACTTGACGCAATAAAACCGATACTTGAGGAAAAAGTAAAAGAAGCAATGGAGCTTACCCTGTCTCTTTTGCCTGGGGAGTAACGTCTTCAGGATTTAACGTCATATCCCCTTCGATATGAGAGCGCCCATAAGCAAGGAACATAACAACTCCGGCGAGCATCCAGAAATATGACGATATCAGCGGGATTTCCAGCATGTTTTCTGTCAAATTATACATCACGATACCCGCCAGGCTTGCCGTTATGCCCCTCGCCCAGTCCTTCTGCGCCGCATCACTAATCTTTGATATTGCGCGCGAACACCACATAATGGTATTGTACAGTAAAACTATTAACGCGATTAACCCGAATATACCCATCTCCACAGCGGTTTTCAGGTAATAATTATCCATGGAGAAAGTGTTGTTAAGCTTATGGCTCAGCGCAACTGATCCTCCGAACTGGCCGAGCCCCATTCCCATCCAGAAATTTTCCCTGAAAAGTTCAAAACCCTGTATTGCTCTTAAAATCCTGCCGCCTTTACTCGAGCTTTCAATATATTCAGGTGAGAGCAGGTACAAAATTCTGTTTGCAACCGACGGCACGAATATTACCGTAAAAACAAACAGCGCGGCCATTATCAACAAACAGGGAACGAAGAACTTCCTGTTCTTCAGCCAAACAAAAACCATCATCGACAAAAAACAGAAAATCCAGCCGCCGCGTGATAATGTAAATAACAGCGCGACACCCATGCAAAAGATGGCTCCGCCGTAGTATAATTTTCTCATTCTGTCCTTTTCACCGAATAGTAATCCGACAGAAACGGGAATAATCAATGAAAGGTACCCGGCAAGCATATTCGGAGTTGTAAAAATTGAAAATACCCTCGTTCGGACATTTCCTTCCATCTCATCTACCCAGTGTGCAGGGATTTCAACAGCCACAATAAACTGGTAGATTCCGTACAGGCTTACCAGAAGACCCGATATAACCAGTATGTTCAAAATCCTTTTTGCGCCTTCGGGCGTTTTTAACAGCTGCGTTATGACGAAAAACCAGAACATATACTGAATTACAACCCTTAGCCCCTCGATACCTATAATAAAATCGGGAGCGGCAATAAATAAGGATATAACTCCGAGAACCATAAACAGAAGAATGGAAATATCAAGCGGAGTCTTACGGTATGGTTTTTCCTTCGTTCTTGTAAACCATTTGTACAGCCAGACGGCAGCACATAGTAAAAGAGCCGCTTCATCCCATAAGCTCGAAAGAATAGGGTGTGAAATAATGTACCTTAGAAAAAAATCAAAAACAGTATACAATGCCACAATAATAGTTGCCTTTTCATAATCAAGAAACAGTATGGCAATAGCAACAGTAATAACTATAAGCGCGATAACGGGCAGCATGCCTACCCACGATGCGGTAAGACCCAATATAAGCACTCCTATGAAAACAAATACAGCTTTTGCTTTATTCATCTTATACACCTTTATCCCAACACCAATAAATACAATTTGTAAATAAGGCTGTTCTTTACATACAGTTTAATTTTTTCCCTGTCAAATGCTAATAGAACAGCTGCAATAACAGACAGACAAAACAGGATAATATCCCTTTTCATAAGCCTGTTTTGTATTACTCTGCCTATAATATAACCTGTTCCGAAAATAGGGAATACAAACGGAAAAAACTTTTCATTCGACATACGGATAATCCCTTCGGCAGCGGTAAATAAAAGACTGGATTTTCTCCATCTGCCAAAAGCGGATGAAAAGCGCTTCGCTGCCTTATCCATTTTATTAAACAGCTTTTTTATCACGCTAACAAAGGCCGAATGATCTGCCGAACTTTCACGATTAGCCGTGGCTTTTATGCATCTGCCCACTAAACTGTGCCTGTAAGCGCAGACTATCCCGGAAACAACCTTAGAAAGAAAGCTGTTTCTGTAAAAAACAAGTAATTTTTTATATAGTGCATAAAAAATGCTTCCTTCAAGAATATGCATTCTACTACCCCTATTCCTCAACAGCCGTAATAACTGCCGGAATCTCGACGTATCTTGTTTTTAAAACCATTTCCTTTCCTACCGTAGCATGAAGTTGACCGATAAAAATCATAGGATCGTCAAGGGAGTCGGAAACCCTTACTTTAACATATATATCCTTCAGCTTTGGATGCTGCTGTACGACAATCCTTCCGTCCGACGTATATACATCAATCTCCGCAGGTTCGCTATTAATCTCGATAATTTCGGCGTCTATAAACCCTCCGGCATAATACAGCTTATCCCCGATATGCATCGCATTAAGAACATCATAATCATAACCGGGACATTTAATTGTAACGATATAATCTTTCATATTTGCGGTGTCTGAAGGTTTGTCTCGATTTATATACCAGATTGCGCCGGCTACAAGGAGAAGAACAATTAAAATCACTGCAAGGTCAATAATATTAATAAGACCAAAGAGTTTTCCTTTTTCGTCTAATACTTTCATTTTTTATGCACCCTTTCTATATTTCACGTGTATTTCCCTTTATCCAATTATTTTCAGCCATTCTTGATAAATATATTATAACAACGGAAGAAATTGCGCAAGCAATTTCATCACACCGTTACAAGGTTCTTGTGCAAAGCATAAGGTTCTTTTAACAACGGAAGAAATTACGCAAGCAATTTCATCACACCGTTACAAGGTTCTTGTGCGAAGCACAAGGTTCTTCTAACAACAGAAGGAAATACGCAAGTAATTTGAATTTATACCGCAAACACAGCGGGTGGTTCGGGTGCTTTCGGTGACGACGGGCGACATGCTCCGAAGCTCTGCTGCACATAGGTAACCGTGGAACGGGCAAATGAGCGACCCGTGCCTCTCCGTAAATGTAAATCATGATCTGGAGCGTGTTGCCGGTAGGTGCTTTGTCGCCCTAGGAACCCGAAACACCCGAACCAGGATCCGCGGAAATATTGTTAAAAACCTGCTCATTGAACTATTGTACAATAACGTCAACAGGAGCTTCATTTGCAAGAGCTACACAGTTCAGCTCGGGCAAGTCGAAACTCGCAAAAATGCTTGGAATATTTTTTTCAGGAAGCATTTTTGCTCAGACAGTCGACTTGCTTATCCTCGCTCTGACTGTATATCTCTATGCTTCATTCCGCTATAGTTTCCGTTATTGTACAATAGTTCTTCCGAGTAGCCCGTGAGAGTTACGCAGAAAACACAGCGGGTGGTTCGGGTGATTTCGGTGACGACGGAGAATAATAAAGGGAAACGAAACACCCGAACCAGGACCCGCGGGAATATTGTTCTAAACCTGCTCATTGACCTATTGTACAATAGTTCTTTATATGAGAAACATACAGCGAATTAAAACCGCAAACACAGCGGGTGGCTGACGGGTCGAGGTACTGCTGCCGCGTTCCGGTTGGTACGCGGCTCTGGTTCGGGTGCTTTCGGTGGCGAAGGGTGAAAAAGACAGGAAATAGTCAGTTACTTCTGGAATAGGCTATCGAAAACAGCCGCCAGTTCTTTGGTAAGTTCTCGCCGTTCGTACCGGGAGATTAATTCGATATTCGGGGAAATAGGCTTTTTACCGATAAGCCAGCTATCATAAAGAGTTTGTATATGACGTGCTGTCGTTTCAACGTCATCACAGTCGGCGACAAACCCTGTCCCTGTTTCGGTTACAAGCGCAGCAGCAGCGCCGTTTACCGGAACCGACGCCAAAATAGGCTTGCCTGTGTTAATGTATTCCATGAGCTTCCCCGTATAAATTGCTTCGGTGCCTTTTCCAAGAAGAAGCAGCAGCGCGTCGGACATCATCAGCTTTCTTATGCTTTCCTTATGCGAATGATACGGCAGAATCTCCATTATTTCAGAAACGCCATGTACATTTGCCATCTGGATAAGTTTGCTTTCCTTAAACCTTCCTACAAAACAGAGCTCTATTTTCTCCGCATCTATCTTTTTTTCATGGAAAAGCGCCGATATCGCTTTAAATACCGTTTCCGGGCTTGTATTTCCATATATCAGGCCCGTATACGTTAGGGTAAATTTGTCGTTCGGCGGCCCTTCGGTAATACCCTCAAAATCTTCCTTGTCAAATCCATTCGGTATAACATGGAATTTGTGTTCGAGATCCGGATTATCCCGTACTGAATTGTTGCGCATAAAAGGCGTGTTTATAACAACAGCGTCCGACATTTCAAACACACGGCGCTCCATTCGTTTTTCAATTCTAATTCTTACAGGATTGTAGTTATATGCCTTAACAAAGGCGTTATTAGTCCATTCATCCCTAAAATCAGCAACCCATGGTATTTCAGGGTACGTTTTTTTGATTTCCAAAGCAAGCAAATGAGTGGAAAAAGGCTGTGAAGTTGAATAAAGTATCTGAATATTTTCATTTTCAACTATTTGTTTCGCTTTCTTTATCGAAAAATGCTCCCACAGCCGTTCTCCGTCCGGAATCAACACTCTGCGGCGAATAAACTTCCCCGCAAGATTCAACGGAAAAAACCATTCGGACAGATCCCAGGCTTTAGTGCGATATATAACCGTTTCGGCAGGTATATCCAGATACAGCGTGTCATCCGTAAGCTGTACATTTTTAGCCTGCCTCGTAAGCACAAAACAGGTATATCCGAACTCAGGAAGATACTTTGCGAATTTTACTGTGCGCTGTACCCCTGAACCTCCGATGGGAGGAAATTGGTGAGCAATCATTAGAACTTTTCTCATAAAACTCCGCCTTAATTTTTTTCGTTCATATATATCCGCCGGCAACTGTTTTGTGAAATAAGCTTCTTTCTTTGACAAGTTTTTAACCACAATGTGTTATTAATCCGCCAATGCATCAGAAACAATAAGAACCGCGGCCCAAAATATTTAACGCGAATTTGTCCGCATTTTTTGGTCGGTTCGAGCGCCTTCATTAATTAATAAAAGCGTATAAGGACAAAAAGATAAAATAAAAGGACAGAGAATATTTCCCCGTCCCTGGATTCATCTAACTATGGTAAATTTACCGGCTCCATGTTATACAGTTTTTTAAGTATAAATGGTATGGTAACCCCAAGAATACTGACAAGCGCATATGTTTTTGCCTTTTCGGGCGTATATTGGTTATAAAGGTTATAAAGTACAATAATTAAAAAAGCCCAAAACGCAAGCGTAAACAACCATCCTATAACCGGAATCAGACCAAGAATCCAGCTTGCTATGGCTGCTACAGGAAATACCATTTCCAGTTTTGGTACTTCAAATGTACTGATCTTTACCGATTTTACCATCATTCCCAATACATAGAACTGCGCAATTGGTATCCAAGCAAGCCAGGGCATTTCAAGTCCTCTCTTTTGCGCCAGTTTGTACAGCGTAAAAGAAAAGAAAATATAAAATGCAATTACTATAACTGCAAGAATGAAGGAAAAAATCGCCATCAAAACAGCAAACGCACCAAAAACGCCACCAAAATCATTATAACCCGACATACCATTAACCCTCCCATAAGAAAATATAGAATTAGATCATTGTTTTTCCATTACAGTTTATATCATTTCATATGATAATTCAATTGCTTTTTGAAAAAAGTTTGTGTCAAGTAAACGTGGGCAAATTATTTTCTATTCCTTTTTACTGTAGTTTAAAG
>LFRV01000061.1 GCA_001512485.1 Clostridiales bacterium DTU069
CATTTTAACAGAGGAAAAAAGTGTTTCATTTTAACTTGCAATTTGCGCGCAAAACGCATAAAGCGGAAAATATTTGCATTAGAACATAAGTTTGTGATATAATTTTAAAGTTAGTGCATTTTACTTATATAATAAAGAAGAAATAAACATTAACAGATAAAAAAGAAAAAGATATGGAGGAAAGTAGTGGCAAACAGAAAAAGAAATGCTTTAAAGGTCATTCCACTGGGCGGGCTTGAAGAAATCGGCAAGAACATGACTGTTTTTGAATACGGCGAAAGCATGATTGTAGTCGACTGCGGGCTGGCTTTTCCGGAAGACGAAATGCTTGGAATAGACCTTGTTATACCCGATGTGACATACATCGAGAAGAACGCTGAAAAATTAAAAGGAATTATAGTAACGCATGGACATGAAGACCATATCGGAGCTTTACCGTATGTCCTGAAAAAGGTGAATGCCCCGGTTTTCGGAACGGAACTGACACTTGCGCTTATAGAAAACAAGCTGGCCGAACACCAGATGCAGAACGATGTTGCGTTGAAAATTGTGAAGGCCGGTCAAAAATTGCAGTTGGGAGCTTTTAAGGTTGAATTTATCCGTTCGACTCACAGTATTGCGGATTCCGTGGCTCTTGCGATTGATACACCGGTCGGAACGGTCATGCATACATCAGATTTTAAAATTGATCAGACGCCTATTGAAGGAGAACCGATTGATCTTGCACGCATCGCTGAGATTGGAAAAAAGGGCGTGCTGCTTCTTATGGCGGACAGTACCAATGTTGAGCTGCCCGGCTATACAATGAGCGAAAAAACTGTAGGCGAAACACTTGATAATGTATTTAAAGGCGCGAAATCCAGAATAATTGCCGCCACATTTGCATCGAATATCCACAGGATTCAGCAGATTATAAACTCTGCCGTGAAATTCAACCGAAAGGTTGCATTAAGCGGAAGAAGCATGATTAATGTGGTTAAAACGGCGATGAAGCTCGGATATTTGAATGTTCCCTCAGATGCATTGATGGATATCGAGAAAATACAAAAGCTTCCGCCGGAACAAATAGTGATGATTACAACCGGAAGCCAGGGTGAGCCGATGTCCGCGCTGACAAGAATGGCACTGGCGACGCATCGAAAGGTAGGGATTGAAAAAGGAGATCTGGTTATTATTTCCGCAAGTCCTGTTCCAGGAAATGAGAAGCTTGTTTCCCGTGTAATAAATGATTTATTTAAGCAGGGCGCCGATGTTATTTATGAAGCATTGGCCGATGTTCATGTTTCCGGGCACGCAAAGCAGGAGGAACTAAAGCTTATGCACCGGCTGGTTAAGCCAAAATTTTTTATGCCCGTACATGGGGAGTTCCGGCACCTGAAACAACACGCAAACCTTGCTCAGTCCCTTGGTATGAGAGAACAGGATATATTTTTAATGGAAAACGGCCGGGTTCTTGAATTAACGCGAAAAAAAGCCCAAATAACCGGCTCTGTCCAGTCCGGCAGTATTCTTGTCGATGGTTTGGGCGTCGGCGATGTGGGCAATATTGTCCTCAGGGACAGAAAACACCTGTCGGAAGACGGTTTGATTGTTGTTGTAGCGGTTTTGAATTCAAAAGGAGAAGTGGTCTGTGAGCCGGATGTGATATCACGCGGCTTTGTCTATGTGAAAGAAGCTGAAACACTGATGGATGAAATAAGGGTTATAGCAAAAGAATCTATTGAAAAAAGTATGAATAAAAAGAAAAACAGCTATAATGCGGTTAAAAATAGCATAAAAGACGAACTGGGTTCTTACGTTTACCAGAAAACCAAACGCAAACCGATGATATTGCCCGTTATTATTGAAACGCCGTCGTAATACTCATGCGCGGGCCGGATATAAGCATGGTAATTTTGAAGTAATAAAGCGGCGGGAGAAATTGTTTAATAAAATCTTCCGCCGCTTTTAACAGCCGGTTTTCAGTCTTTCACGGCCGCTTTCCTTATCATAAGCCAGCATATTCCGCTGAAAAATGCAAACGTCAGCAGCAGCGTCACAATTCCGATCCACGGTTTTACGCCGTTCGACAGGCCGAAAGCAAAAAGGAAAAACTTTTAAAACCTTCGTTAATGGTATTATTCAGAACAAACGCGTCAACTAAAGGCAAAGCCACAAACACAACAGCGGGAACACCGACCGATACGGCAATCTTTCCGCCTTTATTCAAACGGTAATATAAAACCGTAATAAAGTAACCAAACATTGATGCCGCCAAATAAAAGGCTACCGCAAACAACAAGCTCCCGGCGGCAAGCTGGGGGTTTGCCGTTTGCACGTTATATCCCGTGCCGTATATTATCGTAAAAAGGCTTTGATAAATGAATGCACTGCTGACCGAAGAGAGGACCATGTTGCCCGTTAAAGGGAGTGAATATTCTTTAGTGTAAATGGAATAATCAACTATTTTGTTGTTAATACTTATATTACAGCATAAATTGGGCTCCGCTGGGGAGCGCCCCAACGCTTGCTGCGGCTTATACGGTGAATCGGCGAGTCTTCGGATAAGCCGATTTTCCAATTCACCGGTAAGCCCTGAGCGATAAACCCCAGGAGTTTGAGGACAGAATCCTCATCGCGGCCTTATGCCGCGAACCTGTCTGCAAAGAATATCATTATCTGACTGTATGCCACTGCCCAATCCCTTGATGGCTGCGTCCACTTTTTAGTGATTTCTTTTGCCGAGAGAAAAACTACTTTTCGTATCGAATCATCGGTGGGGAAAATTGACTTTGTTTTTGTATATTTCCTCACCATTCTGTGATACGCTTCCACGGCATTTGTTGTATAAATTAAATGTCGAATTTGCTCGAGGTAGCTGAAAAACGTAGTAAGTTCCGCCCAGTTTGCATCCCAGGAACGCAGGATGGACGGATACTTCTTATCCCATTTTTCCCTAAATTCTTCTTTTGCATACTCTGCATCATCAAGATTCACAGCACCATAGATTTTCTTTAAATCGGAGCAGATTTCCTTCCTGTCCTTGTACTGGACAAATTTGGTCGAATTTCGAATCTGATGGACTATACAAAGTTGCTGCTTCGTTTTCGGAAATACTGCGTTTATCGCGTCTCCAAGCCCTTTCAGGTTATCGTGGCAGGCGATGAAGATGTCCTGTACGCCGCGCTTTTTAAGGTCAGAGCAAATTGATGCGTAAAAGCTTGCACTCTCGTTTTCACTGATCCAGATTCCCAAGATGTCTTTCTGCCCTTCCATATCAATGCCCAACACAGAGTAAACACATTTGTTGATGATCTGGCTATCCTTGCGACTTTTGAATACGATCCCATCAAAGTAAATGATCGGGTAAATCGACTCCAACGGTCGGTTCTGCCACTCGTTCACTTCGGGTAAAATTTTGTCAGTTATTTTTGAAATCAACGTCTGCGGGATTTCTGCGCCGTAAATCTCGCGCAAATTATCCCCAATATCACGCTGGCTCATGCCTTTTGCATACATCGCCATAATTTTTTGCTCGATTTCATCAGTCCGAGTCTGCCTCTTTTCGAGAACTTTCGGCTCAAACTCTCCGTTGCGGTCACGTGGTATGACTATTTCACTTTCGCCGTAATCGCTTATGATGGTCTTGCGGTTATAGCCATTGCGGGAATTGCCTGAATTATTGCCTGCTACATCATGTTTTTCATACCCAAGATGTTCATCCATTTCTGCTTCGAGCATTTGCTCAATAGTCCCAGCAAATAGACGTTTTAGCTTCGACTGAATGTCGCCTGTGCTTTTGCAGTCCTGCATTAGAAGACTGACCAATTCCATTTCCTTTTCACTAAGGATGTTTTTTGATCTTTTCATTGGGATAACCTCCATTCATTTATGTGGAGATTATTACCATTTACACGGATGATTATTCAGCCTCTGATAATGAGTTGATCTTATTATTTGTACTAAGTCCGAATTGATCAGCCAGGCGTAACGCCCTTTCTTCATCAAACCCCGGATAAAACATCTTTGTCCACCGAAACGCATCGGATACTTTCATTTCTTCGGGGTAATAATTTCTTTCACTCATCATAAAGACGTTACGAAGCATTTCGTCATTTTCAGATACTTCCATGCCGTTGAGAGTAACTTTTCCGTGGTCGGCGAAAATTTTCCCTGTGATAATATTGAGAAGTGTCGTTTTTCCCGCTCCATTTCGTCCTAGAAGCCCGTAAATTTTGCTTCTTTCAAACTTGACGGAAACATTGTTTAATGCTCTGATATCACGGTAGTATTTCGTTACATCAGATACAATTAAGCTATTCATCTTCAAACCCTCTTTCAATCATTGATAATATGTCCCCCTTTGATAAATTCAGCCGTTTTGCTTCCTTAACAAGGGAATTCACATATTTTTCGGCGAATTCCTTTTTACGTTTTTGAAGCAGCAGCTTTACCGCTCCTGCGGTTACAAACATGCCTACGCCTCTTTTCTTGTATACAATTCCGTTGTCAACGAGTATGTTTATTCCTTTTAGGGCAGTGGCAGGATTGATTTTATACGTGACAGATATTTCGGTGGTAGAAGGGATTTGTGTTTCTTCGGGGAATGCACCCGATAATATCGCGTCTTCAATCTGCTCGGCCAACTGTATAAAGATAGGGCGTTCATCCTGAAAATTTAGCTGCAAGCGATTTACCTCCTTTCCAGAGATAATAACAGGCTTTTTATTAATAAAAGTCTTCCGGTTATTTGGTAAATTAGTTAATTACTCTTGTAACTAACTATAACACAAAAAAGTCCGGAAATCAATAGTAAAAATTTTTTATTTAAAATAAAAATGAGAAATCGCTGGGCTGCATATAGCAGATAAACACAACGGAGCTTTTTGAAAGGTAATTTACCCGGGAATTTAAATAAAATAAAAACGGCAGTGACTTATGCCGGCAGCTTCACCCGAAGATAAAGAATAAAACCGCAAAATGATCACTGTCTTTATGCAATGATCACTGTCTTTATGCAAAAGAAAGAGGCTGCCCGCCGGTAAAAACCCTTTGGGCAGCCTCTTATTATCCGATGAAATCCTCATTATTTATCAGCGGTTCATTTCCGGAAACCTGTCTGCCTCCAAAAATGCAACCGGCATATATATGAGGTTATTTATCAAGACGAGCCTGGTAGATCGAGATGTACTCTTCATATCCTAACTTCTTGAGCTCGTTCAGGTAATCCTGCCAATCTTTGTCATTGTTAGGATCTCTTACGCCGGTGACAAACTCTGCGAGTGAGTTCTTGACGTAAGTGTCAAGGTCGGTCCTGATCTCGCTAAGCCTTCTGGCCTGATCGGGTACGAAGTATATCTTGCTGTTGATTAACATATTAAGCGGAGGCTTGTAGGGAGCATAGTATTTTTCTGTAGCAGTCCACAGGTACAGCTGCAGTTCATAAGGATCGTCTCCCTTAACACCATTGTTGTCGAAATAGTTGTAAGTCGGACCAATCTCGTCCCAGCGAGCGGAGTTGATCTGTCCCCAAGGAAGAATAGGTTCGTAAGTAGCCGGTTTGCCGTCAACGCCAATTTCGCCCGCCTCAGGAATTCTGTAATCCACGCCGGGTTCACCGAGACGATTCCACATGGATATTTCACGTGAATACATGTAATCGGCGAATTTGAAAGCAACCTCAGGATTCTTGCATGCGCTGGTAATAATCCACTCGTTGAGATAGTAGCTTCCGAACGGATCATAATAGGTGTACTGAACACCTTGCGGTCCCTTCAGAGGAGCAAGAGGATTATATTCTTTTACCCTTTCGCCGTCCATCGGAGCCCAAATGAACGTACCGCCGCCGACAGCAAGACCTACAAGAGCGACTTCCTCATTATCGAACAACTGCTGGAGCTGAGCGTTGTCCTGGGTGTATGTAGCCGGGTCGAGCAAACCTTCTACCGCGCAGAGCTGATGCAGGTATTTCAGGCCTTCGCGATATGCGTCTTTATCATAGGAAGCCTGGACTTTGCCGTTTTCAAGATAATATGGAAAACTTCTCTTGTAAATGAGGAAAGAGTTCAGGATATACTCTTCAGGCCATGTAGACCAACCGTTTGTGGAACCCATGAAAGCGATCTCGTCGGCTTTGTTGTTGCCGTTCGGGTCATTATTCTTGAATGCCCTTAATACGTTAACAAGCTCGTCGGTTGTGGTCGGTGTTGCGAGTCCGAGATTGTCAAGCCATTTCTGGTTGATCCAGGCGCGACGGGACATAGCGTTCGGCTCGGAAAGAACAACCTTCGGTATTGTGTACTCGTGACCATCGGGCAGTTTCAGCATTTGCTCGAGGAGAGGGTCTTCCTGGCGTCTTTGTTTATACCAATAACCATGTTTTTCGATCATTTCGTCAAGTCGCAGGAACACACCCTGGTCAGCCATATCGGATACAACTTCGTTTGAAATGCCGGCGTTAGGAGTAATCATAAATACGTCAGGCAGATCGACCTGGCTAGCAAGTACGAGATTGACACGCTGCTGGACATCCTGTTCGGGAACAATAACCCATACGATGTCAACTCCTGTTTTTGCCTCCAGATGTTTGGTCAGCTTGTTATTGTCGTAGTCTTCAATGTTGCTGTGCTGAGCAATCATGACTCTCAACTGAACGGGTTCTTTAACGATAGGCAGCACGCCCGGTTTCGAAACGGGAACCCCGCCGTAATCTGACGGAATCCATTCACCATCGTCGTCGGTAGTTGATGGAGTTGTGGTACCCGTGGTGCCTTTATCGTCACCGGTCGGCGCAGTGGTGTCACCCGCAGGTTGACAAGCGACCAGCAGTGCCATAATCATAATGACACTCAGAAGTAGTGCTAGAGCTTTTTTCATTTTTCACGTCTCCTTTAATAATTCTTTTTAACCCAATCCGAGTTTGCGTTCCTTTTTAAAGCAAACAAGCCAGGTTCTCATTGTCAAAGTACATGCAAACTCCTCATGAGTTTACTTTGTATTTTAAACAATCGACAAGGCACGCTTTTCTTCAGAAGACCGCCTGGCGGAGATGCGTCTCCTTCTTCTGAATTCCGGCGAACCATTGTCGTTTGTTTAAAGCTTATATATACTTGTCTTAAGCTTTTACGGCACCTATCATTACGCCCTTTACAAAGTGTTTTGCAACGAAGGGATAGGCTATCATGAATGGCACGCTTGCTACAACAATAAGCGCATACTTAAGCAAATCCGCCATACCTCGCTTAGCCTGGTAAAGCAGTGGGTCGGCGATGATCTCGTTAACCTGGTTCAGGATAAGTATATCGCGCAGGACAATCTGGAGAGGGAATTTACTCTTTTCCGTAATATACAGGAAAGCCTGGAAATATGAATTCCAGTGTCCAAGTCCGTAATACAGCGCAAGTACCGCTATGATGGCTTTTGACAACGGAACGACTATCTGGATAATGAATCTTGTTTGACTGAACCCGTCCAGCTGCGCTGCTTCAACCAGCTCGTCAGGTATTGTCGTCTCAAAGAATGTACGACAGATAATAACGTTAAATACATTCAGAGCCAGAGGTATAATCATTACTGCGCGCTTATTTATAAGGCCGAGCTGAGATGTTAACAGATACGAAGGAATAAGGCCTCCGTTAAAAAGCATCGTGAAAGTGAACAGGAAGAGCAGTATGCGGCGTCCCGGCAAGTTTTTGCGGGAAAGCGGATAAGCAGCCGCAACTGTCATTACTAAGTTCACTGATGTACCGACAATGGTATAAAATATTGAATTGGCAAACCCGGTAACTATGGCTTTATGACTGAAAACTTCTTCAAAACCTCTAAGCGAAAAGTCTACCGGAAATAATACCACCTTGCCCTTTGCCACAGCATCGGGGGAGGAAAACGCAGAACTGACTATATATATAAGCGGGTACAGCACAATCAATACGGCCAGCATCAAAAGACCGTCATTTACCAGATCAAAAAGTCTGTCTTCCCATGAATATTTGATTTTTGCTCTGCGTATTCTCGCGGTTGACAGATTGCTTGCCATTTTCATTCCCCTTTCGTTGAAAGCTACCACAGGCTAATTTCGTTAATTTTCGCATTTATATAATTAACAATTGATATCAGTAAAAGGTTTATAGCTGAGTTGAAAAGTCCAATCGCTGCCGAGTATGAGTAATCAGGCGCAGCAGCGGCAAGCCCTGATTTATATATGTAAGTCGATATTATCTCGGAAGCTCTTATATTCAGGTTATTCTGCATTAGGAACGCTTTTTCAAAACCGACACTCATTATGCTGCCCGCTCTAAGAGTAAGCATTATCGCGATAGTGGGCAGAAGACAGGGGAGATCTATAAACCACATACGCTGAAAACGGTTTGCGCCGTCCACAAGAGCTGCTTCGTGAAGACCCGGATCAACAGATGACAGGGCCGACAAATAAATTATAGCCGTCCATCCCGTGCCTTGCCAAATACTTGACCATACATATATATGTTTGAATAATTCGGGTTTTGCCATAAAATCGATTTCGGTGCCGCCAAAAGCTCTTATTGCGTGATTGACAATTCCAACTTTCGGCGAAAGGAACTGGATTATGATACCGACCATAACAACTGTCGATATAAAGTAAGGCATGTATGTAACTATCTGGACAAACTTTTTGTATCTTTTCTTCAGGCAGTTGTTCAACAGTATTGCCAATATTATCGGAAAAGGAAAGCCTGCAATAAGGTCGTAAACGCTTATAGAAAGGGTATTTCCAATTACTCTTCCAAAGTTATAGCTGTTGAAAAATTTAATGAAATTATCAAGCCCAACCCATGGACTTCCCAGGATTCCTTTTGATGCGATAAATCTTCGAAAGGCAATTTGCACTCCGTACATAGGGTAATAACAGAATATTAGCAGCCATATTACAGGAAGAGTTATGATGACATATAATTCCCAGTTTAGTATCACCCTGCGTCGTATGCTTTTCCACTTTTTGGCCCTCAATACTTTTCTGGATAATACCAGTGTTCCGTCTGTGGTTTTTGCAGCCATGAAAGCTCCCTCCAGTGTGATTCCTCATCTGTACGAACAATTCATTTCTGGTTCGTTTTTATTGGTAACGGTATCTGTCATTCGACGATCACGTCAATATTCCAGCCGGAAATGTTTTCCAAATAGTTCTGTTTTGTGTCTACTGTGTTTACACGACTGATAGTGAATGTGGATGGGTCTAAGTCGTCAACCGCGGTAAACGCTATTGTGCACATTGTAACATCCTGTTGCGAATAGCCTGGCGTATCGCCGATCATAGTAGCTCCAACAAGCAAATAATCACTCATATCTTTCGCAAATATCGTGTTGATTCCATTTACTAAAGATTTCAGGCCGCCTTTGTAAGTCGCTTTGTTTTTATCATAATTTAGATTAAATTGATATCCATATAGATCCTCGACCTTAGCGGCTTTAACGGTAACAATGAAATCCTGTTCCGCTTTTATGATATTCTCGGGTTGAGTTTGTTCTTCAATACTATCGGATTCATCCTGGTCTTCAGGCTTATCGAGATCGCCGGTATCAGCAGGGCTACCCGGAACCGTTTCTTCAGGTACCGTTATTATTTCAGCCCCTGCTTCAGAAAATGTTTCTTCCGCAGGTTGAGCCGCCTGCATTATTGTTTCATTCAGGGCTTTCAATGATTCAATCTCTTTACTAAGCTCCGTCAAGCGCTTCATAATATCGTCGAATTTGGATAACAGTTCAGTATCAACTGACCGGTCGTCTGTGTCCGTATCCGGTTTCTGAGACAATTTGTCAATTTCTCCTATTATATCTTCAATTGAACTTTTTATCTCGGGTGGTAATTTTTCAAGTACTAAAACACTCGAGGAAAGGTTGTCAATTTTATCTTTCAAATTATTTATTCTATTGTCAATTTGATAATATAATAACCCGGCAATAACCGCAAATATTGCTAAAAACGTAACAACCGATATAATGCTCCATTTTTTACTTCTAAGGAATTCATTAATTTTCATTTCGTTTCCTTCCTTCCGTTGCGATACAACTGTACTTTATTAAGAGTCTGTTCAAATACCCCGCTACTGTCAGACAGTGTATCGAATTTTGGGTCAATGAACACTGGCGTTTCTCTCTCTGAAAATTAAAATAACCTTTGGATTATTTCTATATATGTATTCGCATAGTTTGGAATAAAGGCGTACACCACAAGGAATCCTTGCGGTGTACACCTTTGGAGTTAAATTAGTCGATAAGCTTAGCTATGTATACGATGTCTGAGATGTCAATTTCACCATTGTTGTTGAAGTCGTAGAACCTGGCTTGCGACCACTGAGGATCTCCATTTCTCACACCGAACATATCGATAATATTGGAGAGGTCAATCAATGTCACAATGCCGTCTCCGTCCGTATCGCCCGGAATTCCGCCGGCTGTAGCGATGCTGGTCGAACCGGATGTTGTTGCGATGTACTTGTTGCTGTACTCATCTTTATATACGAAATCTACTACTGTCATAATCGCATTGTCTTCCTGTTCGAGGTCCGCATCTGCTTTTGCTCTGAAACGAGCGTTTACCAAATCTTTTGCGTTGTAGTCGGGAATCATAAGCGTTAATTTAACTTCTCCGTCACCTTTTTCGGTGTCGAGAACAGTTACGCCTTCAATTTCTTCACTGATGCCTCTATATTCGAACTTGTCACCGTCAAATTTGAAGATGAGGCGGATAGCGTTGGATATTGCCTTATAGAGGAAAGACACTGATACATCGAAATTGTCTCCGCCTTTGACAAGGCTCTTAGAGGTTGTGACCTTTAAAGGCATCGGAATTTCCTGTTTTGCAAGCCAGTCAAAAATTTTCTCGCTGTTTTCGTCTTCTACAAGGTTATTGTAAATGTAGTTCCATGCGTCGTGCGCGCCATAATAGAACTCTCCGTCGAAAACGGGCCCTGATGGGTAGTATTTCATCTTGGCGTCAACACCTGCTGCAATCAGGGCACTGTAGGAAGAAGGTATTCCGAAAGCAGCAAAGTCAGACCGGCATCCTACGAGATACACAGACATACCTTTGCTTTTGATTATTTCAGCTTGAGAACCGCTTAACCAGCCTCCGGCGCAGAGTATTGCCACGGCAAACGGAATACTGTTTTCGCTTGTTGATGTTATCAGAGGAGTTACCATGCCGGTTCCCATTGAAAGGCCGCCTACATAAATCCTCGTCGGATCAATATGATTCTCTTCGACTATTTGGTTAATGAGGGCTTCCATATCGTCCAGTCTGTGGCCGCCCCAACCGGAAGTATCCGACTGCGGAGCCAGGACATAGCAACCGCCGAGTGCTTCCTGGAATTCCTCGTCAGCGAATGCCAGAACCCTGTTACCTACGAGGTTACCGCCAGCATTAACACCGGCATAGCGTTCACCTGTGCCGTGGAACCAGATAATTATCGGCCTTCTGTTATTCTCACTTGCGTTCTCGGGAGTATACAGTGCATACGTGCCTCCGCCCGGAGCGTCTTTTATCACGAACTTATCGAATAACGGATCGTGCTTCATTTCACCCTGAACATAAGTCGCACTGCCTTTCGGTATCCCGGGAATATCCTTTAACTGTGAAATTTCAAGTTCTATCGTTGCAAATGCCATATAGCCATCTACTATGTACCATGCAGCGCGGGTGGCGGGAACATCGTACCGTTCAGCTTGACTGCCGCTCGGTATCGTCCTGGTTATCCATTCAATGTCGAGTTTTACATATTGGCCACTTTCTACCGGATTTCCTTCGGCATCCGCAACATAAGCGTCGAGAATGTTCCATTTAGCCCATCCGTCTCCAAGAGCATAACTCTCTTTTTCAGGATCCCAGCCGAAATTTCCGAATGAACCCTGGACATCACCGTTTGCTTCGGTTATCCTGGCCATTGCGAAAAATGTGTTCTCATCCACGTCGCCGGCATTCAACGTAACACCCATATCAAGCAGAGCGCCGGAGTAGTAATATCCAGGATTGTTACATGTTCTCAGGGGGTAGTAGGTAATTACGTGACTGTCGTCAGCCATTACCGGTACTACTGAAAGCAGCATAGCCAGCATAACGGCAATCGCTAGAAATCTTTTCATATTTTCTTCCTCCTTAGAATAATTTTGGCCTCTTTTGTTCTGAGGTTGAGGTTCCTCATTTTCAGCCTCTTTTGTTCTGAGGTTGAGGTTCCTCGTTTTCAGCCTCTTTTGTTCTGAGGTTGGGGTTCCTCGTTTTCAGCCTTGTTACATACGTGTAACGCAGCAAAACTCCTCAATTACAGGTGAGGTTCCTTTATTAAATTTCCAAAACACTCACCTCGGTAATTATCTCTTTTCCGCAGAGCTTTCTTTCCTTCATAAAGAAGAACTATTGCCCATTTCTCAATTTCCAGTAAAGGCATGTACTCTGCCAATGAGTGTTTTTGGAAATCTTCAAACAACCGACCCGGTATACCTTTCCTCAAAAGCCCGCCAGGCGTATGTGCGTTTCCTTCTTCTGAATACCGATATACCGTTATCGCTTGTTATAAACTGTTTTTGAGTATTAGTAAGCGGTACCACCTAATTTGCGCAAAACGCGCCGCTCTTTTTTCATGTACTATCATACATGCTT
>LFRV01000047.1 GCA_001512485.1 Clostridiales bacterium DTU069
ATAAAATTCATATTACGGCCGGTTTTGAGGAAAGATATAATAAGGACTTTATTATTGGAGGAGAATCAGTTGACCGGTATTTTATTCGGATTGCTTGCCGGCCTTTTGATGAGCGTCCAGGGCGTTTTTAATACACGTATAATGGATTCGTCGAATACGTGGACTACAAATTGCTGGGTGCACTTAACGGCTTTTGCCGCAAGCATAAGCATCTGGTTTTTTACTGGCAGGGAAAACCTGCTTTCCGTGTTTAATGTCAGCAACAAATTATATCTTTTGAGCGGCGTTATCGGCGCGCTGATTACGTTCACCGTCATAAAGAGCATATCAAGCCTCGGGCCGGCTTATGCAACAATGCTTATTCTGTTAGCCCAGCTTGTAACCTCGTGCGTCATCGAAGCATTTGCATTGTTCGGCACCGAAAAGATGTGCTTTGAATGGAGCAAACTAATAGGCGCAGTCCTGATGATTGCGGGAATAATCGTTTTTCAGAAATAAGACGCAAGAAGTTCTTATCCTTTCACTCCTCCCAGTGTCAAACCTCTAATGAAATACTTCTGCAGAAACGGGTAAACAAACAGGATCGGGGTTACGGAGATAACAGTCATAGCCGTCCGGATGGACATCGGTGTAACAGCCGCCCTTTGTGAGTCACCGGAAGCAAGTACCGCGTCCGAATCGGCTGCAGCAATGCTCAACGCGGATGTCAGAAGTTTCTGCAGTTCATACTGTAGTGTCGACAGTTTCGGATTCATACCGTTGTAAATCATCGTATCAAACCAGGCGTTCCATTGGTGTACAGCCACAAACAACGTGATTGTAGCGACTACGGGCAGGCTTAACGGGAAAATTATTGTAAACAGGATCCTGTACTCGCTCGCGCCGTCGATTTTTGCGGCTTCGGTAAAGCTGTCCGGGATCCCCTCGATATAGCTGCGCATAAACATAATGTTATATGCGCCGACCATCGTGGGCAAAATATAAACCCAAAAAGTATTTATGAGGTGTAGATCGCGCATCAGGATGAACGTTGGTATTAACCCGCCTGAAAAATACATCGTAAAAACAAGGAACGGCGTAAATACCTTTCGGAAAACAAAATCCCTCCTGGACAAAACATAAGCCACACAAAGGGTGGCAAAAACGCCCGTGAAACCTCCGAGCAGTGTCCGGCTGACCGATATGAACAACGCCTGGCTTATTGCCTTATTGCCCACAAGAATTTTTTCATAGTTTCTCAGAGTAAATTGCC
>LFRV01000013.1 GCA_001512485.1 Clostridiales bacterium DTU069
TTTGTAATTTATACTGTTGACAAATTTATATTTTTCATATATATTCTATTTAACGCAAATATTGCTTTAAACCGATGATTGAGAGAAGTAGCATAAGGGACTTTATCTCCAGAGAGCCGCAGGCGGTGGGATTGCGGTGTTAAAGCTTATGTGAATGGCCTCATGAGGGCGACGCTGAAATTAAAAAGTATGCAAGCCGGGATCTTCGCCCGTTATCAATGAAGCATGTATGATAGTACATGAAAAAAGAGCGGCGCGTTTTGCGCAAATTAGGTGGTACCGCAGAGATTTAACAGTCTTTGTCCTATTACGGACAAAGGCTTTTATTTTTATAAAAATTAAAATACCCAAAAAACAAAACCGGTTTTGTAAAAAGTTCTTCGCATGATCAAAATATTATTAGAAAGGATGAATGATTATGAACAAATTACCTTACAGGATTACTCTCGAAGAAAAGGATCTGCCGAGAAAATGGTATAATCTTAAGGCAGTTATGAAAGAACTTCCGCCTCCACCGCTTCATCCAGCCACCCTTAAGCCGTGCAAACCGGAGGATTTGAAACCTGTATTCTGCGAAAAGCTTATTGAGCAGGAAATGAATACTACTGATAAATATATTGAAATCCCTGAAAAGCTTTTTGAATTTTACAGGATGATCCGTCCTTCACCGCTTATAAGGGCTTACAACCTGGAAAAAGTGCTTGATACCCCGGCTGAAATTTATTACAAATTCGAAGGTACAAACACGTCGGGTTCACACAAACTGAATACGGCGGCTGCGCAGGTATACTATGCGAAAGAGGAAGGCTTAACAAGCCTTACAACCGAAACAGGCGCCGGCCAGTGGGGTACTGCCATGGCAATGGCCTGCGCGTATTACGGTATCGACCTTACCGTATATATGGTTAAAGTATCGGCGGAACAAAAACCATATCGCAAAGCTGTTATTGAAACATACGGAGGAAAAATAATACCGTCGCCTTCGGATACAACCGAAGTCGGAAGAAAAATCCTTGAAGAGAACCCGGGAACCGGCGGCTCGCTTGGCTGTGCCATTTCCGAGGCAATTGAAGTGGCGCTGAAATCGAAAAACTGCCGTTATGTCCTCGGCAGCGTGCTTGATCATGTTTTGCTGCACCAGTCAATTATCGGGGAAGAAACGAGGATCGCCTGTGAAAAATTCGGCATCGAACCCGATATTATAATTGGCTGCGCCGGAGGCGGCTCAAACTTCGGCGGGCTCATTGCGCCGTTTATCGGTGATAGGATCGCAGGTAAAAACAAAATCAGGTTTATCGGCGTGGAACCCGCTTCATGCCCTTCGCTCACACGAGGAAAATACGCGTACGATTTCGGTGATACGGGAAAAACAACACCGCTGCTTAAAATGTATACATTAGGTTCAGGGTTCATTCCTTCGCCCAATCATGCCGGAGGCCTTAGATACCACGGCATGAGTCCGGTACTCTCGAAGCTGTATCACGACGGATATATTGAAGCGTGTGCGTATGAACAGTCAAAAGTATTCGAGGCTGCCGTTTCATTCGCAAGATGCGAAGGTATTCTTCCCGCACCCGAATCATCACATGCGATTAAAGCGGCGATTGACGAAGCGGTAAAGTGCAGGGAAGCGGGAGAAAAGAAGACGATTATATTTGGCCTTTCAGGTACGGGTTATTTTGACCTGACGGCTTACATGAGCTATAATGACGGTACAATGACCGATTATATTCCATCGGACGAGGACCTCGAAAAAGGCTTTTCATCACTTCCGAAGGTAGATTAATTGCTGCGCCGGATTTTTTGCCAGACGCAATTTTCCTGCAGGCTTTGCCTGCAGGAAATCACATTTCCGACATTATGATGCTTCAGCCGGGTGAGACAAAAATTTAATAATCAGGAGGAAAAACACATGAAATATGGTTATTTTGATAACCCAAACAGGGAATATGTAATAACCAACCCGAAACTTCCGGTAAAGTGGATAAACTATATCGGCGGGCTCGATTTCGGAGGGTTTGTCGATCATACCGGCGGTTCGCTCATATGTAAAGGAGATCCGGCAACAAACAGGATTGTAAAGTATATAACCCAATTGCCCGATTCCGACTTTAAAGGTGAAACACTTTATATACGCTTGAATGAAAACGGTGAATACAGGATATTTTCGCCGTTTTTTGTTCCGACGCTCGACAGGTATGATTTGTACGAATGCCATATCGGGCTCGGTTACTCTAGAATCGTTTCGGAATTTTACGGCATCAGGACCGACGTTACGATTTTTGTTCCATATAAAAGCGGAAGGGTTATTCGTGACATCAGGGTTAAAAATTTACGCAGTACTCCCATTGAAATAGACGTTGTACCGGTGGTTGAATATACGCATTTTGAAGCCCTGAAGCAGTTTAACAACAATGACTGGGTTCCGCAGACAATGCAGTCGAAAGCGATATACGAGGAAAACGGGCTTAAAACAATATTGCAATACGCGTTTATGCGAAAAGAAACAAACGTGAATTATTTTACATCAAACCATCCCGTATCGTCATTTGAAACCGACAGGAAACATTTTCTCGGCGACAACGGCTATGGCACGTGGGCATGCCCGTTAAACCTTATGAACAAAGAGCTAAGCTGTTATGAAGCGTTAAGAGGCGATAATATCGCGGCGCTTATGCACCACATTGGAATAGTGGAGCCCGGCGAAACAAAAAGAATTATCACGCAGTTAGGCCAATGTGCGGATATACAGGAAGAGAAGAAGCATATAGACATATATCGCTCCGAAGAGCAGGTAGACAAGGCATTCAACGAGCTTAACAGTTTTTGGGACGAATATCTTTCATGTTTTCAGGTTAAAACCCCTGATGATGACTTCAACACGATGGTGAACATACATAACCCGCGGCAGTGTTATATTACAAAAAACTGGTCAAGGTATCTATCGTTGTATCAGCTCGGGCTTGGGGTGCGCGGCATCGGGTTCAGGGACAGTTCACAGGATGTTATGGGCATAATGCCGGGCATGCCCGAAGAAGGCAGAGAGCTTATTGAAAAGCTTCTGAGCGTGCAGAAGATCGCCGGAAACGCTATGCATCAATTCAATCCCGCGAACATGATCGCAAGCGAGGGAGACTCAAAGGAGATGGAGAACCGGCCGAAATACTACGGCGACGATCACCTGTGGATTGTGCTTGCCGTGTCGGAATACCTGAAGGAAACGGGAAATATAAGTTTTCTTGATAAAGTGATACCATTTTACGACAAGGATAAAAACGGAAATGCCATTGAATCCAGAACAGTGCTTGAACATTTAAAAAGGGCAATAGAATTCACGCATAAAAATACGGGCCGGAGCGGACTGCCGCTTCTCGGCTTTGCCGATTGGAACGACACGGTAAACCTTCCCGAGGGCGCGGAATCGGTTTTCATAGCGAACCTTTACGGCAAGGCGTTAATTGAACTGATTGGTATTATGGAATACATCGGTGACAGTGAGTCGGCGTTGAAATACAAAGGCTATTATGAGACGATGAAAAAGACTTTCAACGAAAAATGCTGGGACGGGCAATGGTATATCAGGTACTTTGATAACAACGGCAATAAGCTTGGCTCACGTGCGAATAAACACGGCATGATATACACAAACGCGCAGTCCTGGTCGGTATTATCCGGGTTTGCGCCGCCCGAAAGAGCAAAAGAAGCGCTTGATTCGGTCAACAGGCTGCTCAACACTTCAAAAGGGATTAAACTCAGCTATCCCGGGTATAAGGAATATGATCCCGAAATAGGGGGGATAACGACATATCCGCCGGGAGCAAAAGAAAACGGCGGTATTTTCCTTCATTCAAATCCGTGGGTTATCATAGCCGAAACTATTACCGGGAACGGAAACAGGGCTTATCAATACTACAGCCAGATCAACCCCGTAACGAAGAACAATATTATCGATGAATATGAATGCGAGCCTTTTGTTTATCCGCAGAACATCCTGTCGGACGAACACCCGCAGTTCGGGCTTGCCAGGAACAGTTGGCTGTCGGGAACGGCATCATGGGCATACCAGGCTGCGACAAAGCACATACTCGGCATCGAACCGACATTTTACGGCCTGAGAATAAACCCGTGCATCCCGGATTGCTGGGACGGTTTTACAGCTGTTAGAAAATTCAGAAACGCAGTATACAGAATTGAAGTTGAAAACCCTTCACACGTATCAAAGGGAGTATCAAAAATTATTGTTGACGGCAGTGAACTGGAAGGCGATATCGCGCCGGTATTTGAAGACGGGAAAGTGCACAGCGTTAAGGTTGTACTGACCGGACATATTTAACACTATCAAAACGTTCATGATAAATAAGGGTTCCCCGGCGATTACCAGGGAACCCTTACAAAAACATTTATCTTACGGTCTGCGCTTCGACAAGGCGGACGGCTCCGTATTTTTCCCTTAAAACAGGTTTTTCAATCTTGCCTGTCGGGTTTCTCGGGACCTTATCAAAAATAACCTTTCTTGGTCGTTTATAGCGCGGCAGCGAACCGCAGAATTCGAATATATCCGCTTCGGTAACGGCTTGTCCCGGTTTCAGCTCTATTATTGCCGCCGCTATCTCGCCTACGCGTTTATCGGGAAGGCCTATTACCGCGGCATCTTTAATAGCTTCATGCGAGCGAAGGAAATCTTCTATCTGAACGGGATATATATTTTCTCCGCCGCTTATTATTACGTCTTTTTTCCTGTCTACAAGATAGATAAACCCGTCTTCATCCATGCGCGCCATGTCGCCTGTCATAAGCCATCCGTCTTTCAGAACATCGTTTGTCGCTTTCGGATCGTTATAGTAGCATTTCATGACGCCGGGTCCTTTTACCGCAAGTTCCCCGACTTCCCCTCTTTTTACTTCGTTGCCGTCGGCACCGATTATTTTTACTTCCCAGTTATAGCCCGGTATTCCGATTGCTCCGACTTTATGGATGTTCTCAACGCCGAGGTGAACGCATCCCGGGCCGGTGGATTCGCTTAATCCGTAATTCGTGTCATATTGATGGTTCGGAAAATACTTCAGCCAACGATTAATGAGGCTTGGAGGTACGGGCTGGGCGCCTATATGCATAAGCCTCCACTGTGATAAGTCATAATCATTAAGATTAACCGCCCCGCTTTCAATCGCGTCAAGAATATCCTGCGCCCACGGGACCAAAAGCCAAACAATTGTGATTTTTTCCTCCGAAACGGTTTTTAGTATCCATTCGGGCTTCACTCCGCGAAGCAATACCGCTTTGCTTCCCGCTAATAAACTTCCGAACCAGTGCATTTTCGCACCGGTATGATAGAGAGGAGGGATGCATAAAAAGTTGTCATTCCTTGTCTGACCATGGTGCATTTGTTCCGTATAGCAAGCCGATACAAGGCTTTTGTGCGTGTGAAGAATTGCTTTCGGAAACCCTGTCGTTCCTGAAGAGAAATATATCGCCGCATCGTCATCATCGGTAATAACAATACCCGGATCTTCGGAAGAACAGTTTGCTGTGAGACGGTCATAACTCTCGGCGAACAGGGGCCGGTTTTCGCCGGCGTAGAAAAGCGGCTTTATCTGCGGTATATCTTTTAAAATCGCTTCTATACGGCTGATAAATTCCGGTCCGAAAATCAGTGCCCTCGTTTCGGACAGTTCAAGGCAGTATTTTATTTCTTCGGCGGTGTACCTGAAATTGAGCGGCACCGCAATCGCGCCTGTTTTTAATATGCCAAAATAAATCGGCAGCCATTCAAGACAATTCATTAAAAGAATAGCTACCTTATCTCCTTTTTTTATTCCTCGTTTTAACAACAGATTGGCGAGACGATTAGCTTTTTCTTCAAACACCCTCCATGTCATTTCCCTGCGGTATTCACCGGCGGGGTTGTTTTCTATAAGTTCGTATTCGAGCCATGTTACGTTATGCCTTTCCTGAAGATCCATATTAATTTCTTTAAGGCATATTTCATTTCCGTACAACCTGGCGTTCCTGGTTAAAAACTCGGTAATTGGCATAGTAGTTTCCTCCCGTTCTACCGGCATACAAGATATTCACCGTGAAAACCATACTTCACGACTACGCTTAAAAATCCTTACATCATAAAAAAAGACGAATATGTACATCTTCGCGATATAAGGATTTTTAATCCTTCCGGTTTACTTCAGAATAAATTATAAACCAATATGGCCGGTTAAGCAATAAGCTTTTTCCCGCCGACGCGACTTATCCGGCCGCTACGGCATAATTGAAACAAAAATATCAAACCTGCGCTTTTTGTTTAAGGTATTCGCCGGCTTCGTCCAAAAAGCCGAGATCCCATAACAGGCGGCTTGCCACATATTTGTCGCGAATATCCTTTGTAACGATGAAAGTGTCACGGACGCAATCGCCGGAATGCCCCAATTCCGCGGCACTGACAGGCGCACCCGCTTCCGAAAGCACCTGCCTGACGTGTTCAACCTGGGGCAATTCTTCGGTTATAACCTTTTGAATTTCATCCCACTTAGAAAGGATAACCTCCAGTCTTTCCGCGTGCTTTTGCTTGTCATATTTGCGTTCTGTTTTTTCCAGTTCTATTAATGGCGACGCGCCGCCGCCCAAAAATTGTACAATAAATTTATTCCACGAATCGATTGAGAAGTCCCGGACATAATTGAGTGCTTTCTGCCTGCACGGCTTTATCTCGCGGATAAAATCATATATCTGCAGGGCAAGAACCGTCGCAGCCCCGCACTGGATTCCATGTAAATGTACGGGTGTATGAAACTGCAGCGATCTCATCTCCCACAAATGGGAGAAATAATGTTCGATACCGGACCCCGGACGTGAACTTCCCGCGAAACTCATAGCCATACCGGCAAGAATAAGGCCCTCAATTAAAACCTTTACCGCTTCCGGATCCCGGTTTTTCAAGCCAGAGGAGGCGGAGATGCAGTTTTTTAGTGAATAGCGAACGATGCCGGCTATTTCATCACAGTAAAATTCGCCTGTGATAATGTTTGAAATCCGCCATTCGCAGAGACTGATGTACTTTGCCAGCATATCCCCAAGCCCGGCCTGCAATAGAACCGCAGGAGCATTGCTTATTATATCCAGATCCGCCGCTATCGCGCACGGACATACACTCGCAAGCGAAACCTTAATACCGTTCATTATCATCGACGAAGTCGCGGAGGCGTACCCGTCCATTGAAGGAGCGGTACAAACAATAATATATTTACGGCCGGTAAGCTTTGCGAGCATCTTTCCGATATCGTTCACGGTTCCGGAACCGATTCCCAATATAATATCGCATCCGTTATCAAAATATAAAGTGGCTTCGCCAACCGCTCTTTCATCCGGTTCAAGACGCGGATTTTGAAATACAAAACCTGCATAAGGAACCCCCGCATCGTCAAGATGTTTTTCTACGGCTTTGCCTGCCGCTTCATACGTGTTCAAATCCGAAATCAAAAAAGCTTTTTTGCCCGCGTGCTTTTCAATAAGAGCGGGAATATGAGCAACAGCGCCACTTGAAATAACTATATCGTTAACTGCCGTACTGTGGTATCTGCCGCAGCCGCATTTAAATCCTCCCCGCTTTAAAATTTTTTCTATATCGTTTTTTTGTGCTTTCTCGCTTAACATCATGTTTGGCATCCTCCGAAACAAGTTTTCGAATACAAAGCGGGAACCGCGTCTGTCGTATTTATTATATTGGCGATATTTCCGGCTGTCAATTAAAGCGGCGCGGATAACTTTGCTGCCAACGCCGTTTATCCGTAACGGCGGGCAATCCCGGTTTTCAAGCGGCGGTATCCCCTCGGTGCAGTGCACAACTAGTGCACAACTGATAAGCTCGGCCCTAGCAGCCACGGTTTTCAGCATCCCGGTCCGCCGATAAAAAGGAGCAAAAACAAGTTGCATAATCGAGCTTGTTTCTGTTATTATAAAATGTAACGGGAGATTGAATATTCCATGTTTGTATTTGTATGCATAATATATGACGCATGAGAATACTGTTTTTTTATCACAGGGAGCAAGTAAAATTTCTTGGCCGCGGCTTATTATATTTTAGATGAGGTGTTTGCATGGATGCGTTAATAGATAAACTAAAGGAAGTACTGGCATCTGTTCTGCCGGTAACGGTAATAGTGCTGATACTCCATTTTACTATAAGCCCGCTGGAATCATCGATGCTGTACGCTTTTTTACTGGGTTCGGTGCTGGTCATTATTGGATTGACGATATTTTTATTCGGTATAGATCAGGGAATTGACCCGATAGGCCACAGCATAGGCAACACTTTGACCCACTCGAAGAGCTACGCGGCAATTATTACTATTTGTTTGGTTCTGGGTTTCTTTATATCCTATGCCGAGCCAGACCTTCGAATTCTTGCCGGCCAGGTGGATAGCGTGACCGCTGGTCAGTTTGAACAAACGCTGATGGTGGTTGTTGTTTCGATCGGGCTCGGAGTGATGATGACGCTTGGAATGCTACGAATACTTAAAGGAATTCATCTTAAGTATGTATTTACAATTGCCTATGGGTTGATTTTTGTTTTATCTTTATTTTCTTCATCCGATTTTATCGCAATTTCATTTGATGCTTCCGGGGCGACAACGGGCGCGATAACCGTCCCTTTCATGCTGGCTATGGCAGCCGGTATCTCTGCATTAAAATCAGAGAGCAGGTCCAGTGAAGCGGATAATTTTGGCCTCGTCGGCATTTCATCAACCGGCGCAATCATAGGAGTTTTGGCTACGGGCTTAATACTTGGCGTAGACAAACTTAACGGCGTATTGCCGGAGCAAACGATAACCGGTTCCAGTCTGCTTGATGTTTACGGTTCTAAACTTCTGCCGATTATATGGGAAGCATTTATTTCACTTTCGCCGATAATAGTAGTCTATATATTTTTCCAGATTTTTTCTTTAAAGCAGAAAAAAAGCCGGGTGATTGATAAAGCACGCGGTTTGATTCTGACATTTTTCGGTCTTGTAGTATTTTTTCTGGGAGTAAACGGCGGCTTTATGGCGGTCGGCACACAGCTTGGCATACAGCTAGCGAGAATGGAATCAAAAGTTCCTGTAATGGTTGTATCGCTTCTTCTCGGGCTGACAACGGTGTTGGCTGAACCTGCCGTACACGTTTTGACAAACCAGGTCGAAGAAGTTACAGGAGGATATGTAAAGCGGTCGCTTGTTCTTGTTTTCCTCTCTGTTGCGGTCGGGCTGTCGATTTTCATGTCTGCTTTGCGAATTTACCTGCCGAATCTCGAACTATGGATATATTTGCTGCCCGGCTTTGGTATTTCCGCGATACTGGCCTATTTTGTTCCAGAGTTGTTTGTCGGTATGGCATATGATGCGGGCGGTGTTGCATCCGGCCCCATGACTGCAACCTTCTCTTTGGCTTTTGTTCAGGGTATTGCGGCTCAAGTTCCTTCGGCCGATCTGGTAGCGGATGGGTTCGGAATGATTGCGATTGTTGCTATGATGCCGATTATTGCAATCGAATTATTAGGTGTGCTCTATCGTGTAAAAACACGAAAGGGATCAAAAACTAATATTTCAAAACAGGGATCAAATGGAGGTAATCATGGATAAGCAAAACTGTGATCCGAACGGCGATAATATTCGGATGCTGACATTAATCCTTAGCGAGAATCAAAGCCATAAATGCGCCCGTCTGGCCAAAGAGCAGGGGATAAAGGGCGGGATAGTGATCATCGGAAGAGGTACCGTAAGCAGTACGATTTTGAATATGCTTGGGATAAAAAACCAAAAGAAGGAAATTGTTAAACTGTTGATAAAAAAAGAAAATGCTAAAGAGATTTTGGATTGTTTTGATGAAACGCTGCAGCTTAAAAAACCCGGTCATGGCATTGCTTATGTTACACCGGTTATATGTGCGGCAGGACTTCCGGAACAGGAAACGGATCATGATAAAAATGCCTCTAAAACAGTTCAACAAACGGAGGGAGAGAATATGTTCAAGAAACTTACTGTGATAGTTGATCGCGGTATGGCGAATGATGTTATGGATATAGCACGCAATGCCGGTGTCCGGGGCGGCACAATTTTACATGGGCGGGGCGTCGGCGCGGAGATTGAAACGAATCTGTTCGGAGTGGAAATTGAACCGGAAAAGGAACTTGTGATAATCCTTACGCCGAACGAACTTGTAGATAAAGTAGTATCTGCGCTGACGGAGGAACTTAATCTGGATGAACCCGGAAAAGGGATTCTTTTTATTGAACCGGTTGAGGATACTCGTGGTCTGATTGAGTTAAGTGATAAATAAAATATATTTAATGAATATTTCTATAATAAACCGGATAATATTAACCAGTTAATAAAAAAGCTGCGGAAATCAAATTGCATGTGTTTAAAATTCATA
>LFRV01000104.1 GCA_001512485.1 Clostridiales bacterium DTU069
ATAATTACAGAGCAGGCCGGCCAGGCTGTTCCTGCCGATGATGCCGAAGAACAGCCGAAAACTCCTGCCGAAACCTTTACGCCGATAACCTTTGAAAATAATACCGCCGAAGGCTTTACCGGCAGGGCAGGAACCGAAATCCTTACCGTAACCGATGAAGCAAACCATACTGACGGCGGAAAATACTCGTTAAAGACGGAAGGAAGAGCAAGCACATGGCATGGTCCTTCTTTACGCGTGGAAAAATACGTGGACCAGGGCAGCGAATATAAAGTTTCGGTATGGGTTAAGCTGATTTCGCCCGAGAATGCGACACTCCAGCTGTCTACTCAAATCGGGGAAGGTTCGGGCGCGAGCTATGTAAATCTCGTATCGAAAGCCGTAAGCACGAGGGACGGCTGGGTCCAACTGGAAGGAATGTACCGTTACAACAATATGGGCAACGGATATCTGACTATATACGTTGAAAGCCCCAACAGTCCGGAAGCCTCGTTCTATATAGACGACATCAGCTTTGAAGCTACGGGGTCAAAACTCGACGGAATACAAAAAGACCTGAAACCTGTTAAAGATGTATACAAGGACAAGTTTTTAATCGGTACCGCGATATCGCCGCAGGACTTCGAAGGATTAAGGTTCGAACTTCTGAATATGCATTTCAATTCCGTAACAGCCGAAAACGCGATGAAACCAAGTGAGCTCCAGCCGACGAAAGGCAATTTTACGTTCGACGCCGCCGACAAGCTTGTTGACGCTGCGATTGATGCCGGAATGAAAGTACATGGGCACACACTTGTCTGGCACCAGCAGTCTCCGGACTGGATGAACACGTCAAAGGATGCCGAAGGCAATACGGTTTATCTAAGCAGGGAAGAAGCTCT
>LFRV01000052.1:0-947 GCA_001512485.1 Clostridiales bacterium DTU069
CGGATGAAGAGTTTAGGATTGAAATCTCTAATGCTTTTTATAAATGGTTAGGCGGTAAGAAATGCTGATATATCTTATCAAGGTCTGTGAGTGTTTGACGCTTACGTTAGATTCTAAGCTAAAGGGTGTTATTCTTTTTGTGATAAATCAGAAAAATTTACATTCCACACTGGTTAGATTCTAAGTTTGTTGCCATTATATATATGGAGGTGATAGGCAATTTACATTCCACACTGGTTAGATTCTAAGGGTTTTATCAAGGTAGTCAAGTCATCAGGGTACAAAATTTACATTCCACACTGGTTAGATTCTAAGGCGATTGCATCATCGTAATACGTAGGAATTGTTGGATTTACATTCCACACTGGTTAGATTCTAAGCTGGATATTTTATCGAGTATATCGTTGTTATCACATTTACATTCCACACTGGTTAGATTCTAAGCGTTCTTTGCGACCAGTTCCCTCAGTAGTTCCTTTATTTACATTCCACACTGGTTAGATTCTAAGGATGAGATTGTGAGCATCTTGAATAGTGCCAATGTGATTTACATTCCACACTGGTTAGATTCTAAGTGAAAGCGCAGTATGGTACTGATATTAATATAAACATTTACATTCCACACTGGTTAGATTCTAAGCTGAACCATCTTGCATAATTATGTCTATTGGATTCATTTACATTCCACACTGGTTAGATTCTAAGGGAGCATACCTTTAAGGTTACCGGGGCTGATGAGGATTTACATTCCACACTGGTTAGATTCTAAGTCAGAATCGGGTGTGTTGGTGTAGGTTGTCAGATTAAAAAGTGCCAATCACCTCATAGATCGTCAGACTACGGGAGTCCATTTTTAATAAAGCAAGCCGTAATAATTTGAAAACAATTTGCAAATTGTACAGGTCAGCATTAAAATCTGTTGTAAAAGTATTTTGGAGGGATTAGCT
>LFRV01000052.1:956-2035 GCA_001512485.1 Clostridiales bacterium DTU069
CATTCCCCAAGCCGCCGGACAAATGTCCTAACTGTGGAAAGTATTGCAGGATGAAAAAACATGGATACTATCGTAGGAACTATTTCAGTAAAACATTTTCAGGAAAAATCCTCATAAGACGTTATCTATGCAGCAAGTGCAAAAAGACGCTATCATTTCTCCCAAGCTTTTGCCAACCGTTCTTCCAATATAGCCCGGGAGATTTCATGGATATATTGCATCAATCATTCAGTCGAGATACCAGCCTTGATGTATTCTGCAGTGAGATAAGAAACAAGTTTCCAAACCTTTCTTTTTTCAGGCAGCACATTAGATTCTATCTTAACAGGATTGCAAAGAAACTTAATACTATTAAAATGTACCTTCGTGATATCAATATAAAGGTAAAGCTGCCTTGTTCGGAGGCAGCTTCAGGTGAAAAGGTCAGAGATGTTTTAGATAACATCAAAGCTTTTTGTTCTTTCTCAGAATTCATAACCAAACAAAACAAAGCGATACTGTCCTTTTCATATTAATGATAACATTTTTGGATATGAAAATGGAAGAGTTTTTGTTGATTTTTAGCAGCAACACAACTTTTCCGCTGACTTGTTGACAAACCTGGTATAAAATGTACCACAGGAACAATAAAACCGGTTTTGCTGCTCCTTAAATAAATTTTAGGGGTGTGTATAATGGATAGAACACTTGATGATAAGACAAGGGAAGCAGTAGCCTTAAAAAAATTTTCATTAATTGGACCTGTGTTAAATGGTCTTGTCAAAAATCAGAATGAATATTTCAGAAAACTAAGCAACAAGGTTATACAAATGCCTTACTACGGACCAAAACAATATTCATTCAAGACTTTTAAAGGGTGGGTCTATGATTACCGGCGAGGAGGAATAGATGCCTTGAAACCAGGGTATCGAAAAGACAGAGGTTCATCCAGAAAAGTCAGCGGGGCGCTTTCTAGTGTAATTTGTAAAAGGATTAAAGAGAATGAACGTATGCCATTAAAGCTAATTTATGAGAAAATGGTGGAAGATGACGAAATCAACCCTGAAAAGGTTTCTCTTTCAACATTCTACCGGCATGTG
>LFRV01000052.1:2048-2776 GCA_001512485.1 Clostridiales bacterium DTU069
AGATATTCCTTTGAAAAAATCAATGCCTGTTGGCAAATTGACATCATGTATGGGCCATATATACATTACGGGAAAAGCAAAAGACAGACATATCTGGTCGGTATAATTGATGATGCTAGCAGGTTAATAGTACATTCTGCCTTTTATCATAATCAGAAGTATGAATCACTTCGACATTGTCTTAAGGAGGCCGTATCAAGGCGAGGTATCCCTGGTATAGTCTATACAGACAACGGAAAAATTTTCAGGTCCCAGCAATTTGAATATCTGTGTGCGGAGATAGGTAGTTCTCTTATTCATTCACAACCCATGGTTCCCCGTGGTCGCGGGAAAATTGAGAGGTATTTCAGGACAGTGCGCACAAGGTTCTTAAGCAGGATCAACAGTATTAAACTAAAGCATGTTGATGAACTCAACGAAAAGTATTTTTACTGGTTAGAACATGATTACCAGAATAAAAAACATTCCTCGCTTGGCATCAGTCCTCTTGACTTTTTTCTTAAACAAGCGGATGATATCAGGCTTCCAAGTAATCCACAATGGCTTGAAGAAGCCTTCCTGATAAGAAAGAAGAGAACAGTCAATCATGATGCAACCATACAGATTGAGAATATACTTTATGAAACACAGCCGCACCTTAAGGGAATGAGGGTGGAAATCAGGTATGAACCTGAATGGCTTTTGGGGTCAGACAAGCCTGTTCTGATATATGTCGATGGCAAAAAAGC
>LFRV01000052.1:2783-12288 GCA_001512485.1 Clostridiales bacterium DTU069
TGTAGACGCTTCAGAAGGTGAAGCTGATTGTAATGATGAGGAATTATCAAAAGAAGAATACACACAATCGATATCATTTACCAGCATGATGGAAGGAAGTGAGAAGTGATGTTTACACAATATTTTGGTATGAAGTTTAATCCGTTCAGTAAGGAAATTCCTTCTGACAATCTATACGAGAGCAACGATTTTAAGGAACTTGAATCAAGACTCAAATATCTGCAGAAAACACGTGGGATAGGTCTTGTCATCGGAGAGCCCGGCAGCGGCAAATCTACTGCTTTAAGAAGGTATGTAAGTAGTCTTAACAGGTCTTTATACAAGCCTTGTTACATGGCATTGTCAACATTAACCGTTATGGATTTTTATCACAGCCTTGCGCAGATGCTCGGTGAAGTACCCGCACACCGTAAAATCAAGATGTTTAACCAGATACAGGATGCAATAAATTCATTGTACTACGACCAGAAGATAACACCAATACTGATCATGGATGAAATCCATATGGCGACAAGCGGTATCCTTGAAGATTTAAGGCTTTTGTTGAATTTTCGGATGGACTCAGCAAATCCATACATATTAATACTTTGCGGCCAACCACCTATACGCAATAGACTGGCTATGAATGCCAACCTTCCGTTAAGGCAGAGAATTTCAGTAAGATATATGATGAAGGGACTGAATAAAGATGAGGTACCCGAATATATTAAGACCCGTCTCAAGGCAGCAGGTACCAGAGAAGATATATTTCTTCCTGAAACAATGAAACTTATCCACGCGAATACTGGTGGATTTACACGTCCGATCAATAATCTTGCAACAGCTTCCCTCATGTATGCGGCCTCGGTCAAAAAAGATTATGTTGATGAAGAAGTAATATTTCAGGCACAAAAGGAGTTGAATTGAGTATGAAAAGCATCAAAAGAGATTGTATTGAGGGTATATACAGGGATGACCATGGAGCTATTACCAGAATTATCGTTGGTAAATACCGTAAGGGTGTGTTTTTTTGCATCCCAAAGTTTAAAACAGGAATACAGATCGATCAGAACTGCTCGGTAGATAGCATTACTAATATTTTAAAAAAAACTGTCTTGGGTTCCCATACTAAAAACATAGAGGGCATTGCCAAAAAAACTATTGAAATCATTAACGATCTATCAGATTTAACATCCAATGAGGATCCGGCTAAAAATATTATCAAAAACCCTTCTACGGTTAAGCAGATGGCAGAACAGATCATTGTTGCAGCAGATGCATATTTTTCTTTACGTCTTGAAGAAGATGAATTTCAGGAGCTAATACTAAATTATGCAAGCAGGCATGGTAAAAAACTGTTTGGTAAGAACGGGAAAATCAACCCGACAATCAGAAATATTATTGGCAAGAAACGGCGAGAACTGGTTGAATTGATGCTTAGAGGATATCAATTATCTGTGTTTTAGATTGTATGGGATAAAAAATTGGCGCTTCTGATAATTTCAGGAGCGTTTTTTTCTGACCTTCATAATTTGAAAAAATATGTTTTTAACCATGTGCTTTTTATACTAATTTACTACTTGTATAGGCTCAAATAATTTGAGAAAGTGGTTTATTTTAATTTGAAAATCTACATGTTGGCATGACACCAAAACTAATTTACATTCCACACTGGTTAGATTCTAAGCATCGAGCAACTACTAACCTTCTGTGTGGATCCTTATTTACATTCCACACTGGTTAGATTCTAAGGCATTTATACCTGTCAGCAATGCAATGCTCGATCTATTTACATTCCACACTGGTTAGATTCTAAGGAGTTATTATCAAAAACATACAATCCACAACTGATTAATTTACATTCCACACTGGTTAGATTCTAAGTCACAACCAGCTGGGTAAGGTCTACGTATCCGTGCATTTACATTCCACACTGGTTAGATTCTAAGTTTAAGCTTTATCTGTGTTGGGTGCAAGTCTACTCTATTTACATTCCACACTGGTTAGATTCTAAGGCCCGGTTTATGACAGTCTTTTTCGCCATTTCCGCATTTACATTCCACACTGGTTAGATTCTAAGCAGATACCAAAGCATATCTGGCACCCTGCTCTGTATTTACATTCCACACTGGTTAGATTCTAAGGATTTTTTGAAATTCTCACGTGAGGGGGTGGTAATAATTTACATTCCACACTGGTTAGATTCTAAGATATTTTGTGTGGGGAGATAACCCGGCGTTAAGAATTTACATTCCACACTGGTTAGATTCTAAGAATATATGTGTTTCTATTTCTGGAGGAAAAGATAGTAATTTACATTCCACACTGGTTAGATTCTAAGGTGAAGCCGGCACACGTGGAAGAGCCGGAACAAAATTTACATTCCACACTGGTTAGATTCTAAGGAAACGAAGCCGATTTGTTCGCCCAATGGTACATACATTTACATTCCACACTGGTTAGATTCTAAGTCAGGGATAAGTACACAAAAGTCGTCTATATGAAATTTACATTCCACACTGGTTAGATTCTAAGTCGAATATTTAGGCTGAAACTTCGTGATGGAGCTTAATTTACATTCCACACTGGTTAGATTCTAAGGGTTCAAATGCCTGTCCCTCTCATGCAATATAAACATTTACATTCCACACTGGTTAGATTCTAAGCATCCCGTTGCTTGTGGATTTGTGTATGAAGCATATTTACATTCCACACTGGTTAGATTCTAAGTTATTTTAATTCCGTAGGAAGTTGCCGTTATTGATTTACATTCCACACTGGTTAGATTCTAAGGGTACAAATGAAATTGCGTGTCCCAGCAAGGTGTATTTACATTCCACACTGGTTAGATTCTAAGGTCAATAGTCGGAGAGACGGCAACAGAAAAAGCTGATTTACATTCCACACTGGTTAGATTCTAAGGAGTAAGCGCTACTACAACACTACATGTCACATCGATTTACATTCCACACTGGTTAGATTCTAAGTGATGCGCCATGCTCCACCATCAGCCAAAGACTGATTTACATTCCACACTGGTTAGATTCTAAGGGCAACCCCACCCGATAATAAAATTTGTCAATAGGGATTTACATTCCACACTGGTTAGATTCTAAGCCGCATTGAGCTTGCGGAGAGAGAAGCTTTAAAGGATTTACATTCCACACTGGTTAGATTCTAAGGGCAAAAGCCGGTGGGCAGGTTGCGGAGAAAACAAATTTACATTCCACACTGGTTAGATTCTAAGCAAGATGTGTATTTTCAGCAGCGGTATCAAGCTCTATTTACATTCCACACTGGTTAGATTCTAAGATACATCAGACTACCAAATGATGTTTGTTACTCCTTAATTTACATTCCACACTGGTTAGATTCTAAGATATTTTTAGTAGTCAAATAGTAGTCAACTTTTTATTTACATTCCACACTGGTTAGATTCTAAGCAGGATTCCAGGTACGTTCTCACCAAGTACCCAAGTATTTACATTCCACACTGGTTAGATTCTAAGCTTGACTCGGTGCGGGGTCTCCTGAGGGATGATTAATTTACATTCCACACTGGTTAGATTCTAAGCTTATTTCAGCCGCACAGAGTGACTTAGCTTTATCATTTACATTCCACACTGGTTAGATTCTAAGGTGATTTCGTTCAGCATAGGTGCTATTTTGACCATCATTTACATTCCACACTGGTTAGATTCTAAGATATCTCCGTTGCAATGACAAGTCATCCAACATACATTTACATTCCACACTGGTTAGATTCTAAGTATACTGCTCCCCGCCGCAAGCGGGGCATTTGAAAATTTACATTCCACACTGGTTAGATTCTAAGTATCCCATGCGTCTACTGCATTTTTAGCCTTAACTAATTTACATTCCACACTGGTTAGATTCTAAGTGTAAGCTCACGTATATCCCTCCATCTCGGTACATCATTTACATTCCACACTGGTTAGATTCTAAGTATGGATATGCCATGGCAAAAGGGAAGAAGATTGTGATTTACATTCCACACTGGTTAGATTCTAAGATATTTTAGGCGATGCTTGTTTCGCCGATGAGGATATTTACATTCCACACTGGTTAGATTCTAAGTTACTGCTTTAACCGCCCAACGCTTCAAAATTGTATTTACATTCCACACTGGTTAGATTCTAAGGTCAGAATCGGGTGTGTTGGCATGACGCCAAAACTAATTTACATTCCACACTGGTTAGATTCTAAGGGGTTATTATAGGAATTGAAAACCCTAGGAGTAAAATTTACATTCCACACTGGTTAGATTCTAAGTTAATTTCGGAGATAACCCGGAGCATTTCCGGCCATATTTACATTCCACACTGGTTAGATTCTAAGAGATTTTATGATTTAATGAAGGAATGTCTCGAATCAATTTACATTCCACACTGGTTAGATTCTAAGCGGCGCATTCTGTATCAACGATATCCGCAAGGCTGTATTTACATTCCACACTGGTTAGATTCTAAGCTGTTGCCGTCTGACAGGTGCAGCAACCAGATTTCCATTTACATTCCACACTGGTTAGATTCTAAGATAGAAAAACGGTATTCCAGCCCGGATGATATTATACATTTACATTCCACACTGGTTAGATTCTAAGGCTATACTCCTGACTCTATCTACTGGGTCAAACATATTTACATTCCACACTGGTTAGATTCTAAGGGATGATTGAGTATTCTTTGCCGTTGTACTTCAGCATTTACATTCCACACTGGTTAGATTCTAAGAGACGGAATATGTTTTCATCCGCGATTTCGACAATGATTTACATTCCACACTGGTTAGATTCTAAGCCGGCCGAGAAGCGCACAAAAAGAAATGTCACTTATAATTTACATTCCACACTGGTTAGATTCTAAGAAGGTTAATTCTTTAGAGGAAGGGGCTATTACATAATTTACATTCCACACTGGTTAGATTCTAAGCTTGGTAACTGCCATAGTCCCGAAATATGACCTCATTTACATTCCACACTGGTTAGATTCTAAGCGTAATTTATAGATTCGTTCTAAATCCTGTTCAAATTTACATTCCACACTGGTTAGATTCTAAGATAATCAGACAGTATTTCATTGAGGTTGAAAAAGCCATTTACATTCCACACTGGTTAGATTCTAAGACAGGAGGGGGTGAGTATAGCAATTAATACTGCATATTTACATTCCACACTGGTTAGATTCTAAGAATAATAATATAAAATATTATGACACTGAGGGATCGATTTACATTCCACACTGGTTAGATTCTAAGGAATACGATGGTACAGTATGCGGCCACTATGTTGCCATTTACATTCCACACTGGTTAGATTCTAAGATGTATTCGAACACGCTTACGTCTTTTGTTTTCATATATTTACATTCCACACTGGTTAGATTCTAAGGCCGTGGGTATTCGTGGACTTGAAGAAAATAAACATTTACATTCCACACTGGTTAGATTCTAAGACCTTGTCTGATGAAAACTTTGCCGGTGCAACCTTATTTACATTCCACACTGGTTAGATTCTAAGTGTGCAAGCTCCTCCTGTTTTGCCAGGAGTTCTCCCATTTACATTCCACACTGGTTAGATTCTAAGTGGCGGCATCTATCATTTCGTTTAGCCCGGGCAGGATTTACATTCCACACTGGTTAGATTCTAAGGCAAAAAGCCACGAAAGATGGAAAAATAGTCAATTATTTACATTCCACACTGGTTAGATTCTAAGGCAGCTACTGCTATACTGCTATCAGCTTCAAGTTTGATTTACATTCCACACTGGTTAGATTCTAAGTATAACCGCGACTGTATGAATGTCCCTATTCGCGGATTTACATTCCACACTGGTTAGATTCTAAGTGGATATTACGAGTTTTCGAAAATTGGCGAGAACATTTATTTACATTCCACACTGGTTAGATTCTAAGCTTTTAAAATATTGAAATGTCCCAGCGCTTTATCCCATTTACATTCCACACTGGTTAGATTCTAAGGGCTTTGAAATCCTGTTTTCTCAACAGCCATACTCAATTTACATTCCACACTGGTTAGATTCTAAGACGGATTTGCCTGCAGCATAGCATCCGTTATTTTCAATTTACATTCCACACTGGTTAGATTCTAAGGTCAACACCACATACACGGCAAGTCAACGCAAGCAAATTTACATTCCACACTGGTTAGATTCTAAGTGGGTTCCTCTGGTTTACTGATCGCCTTAACAAAATTTACATTCCACACTGGTTAGATTCTAAGTCACCATGAAAGTACTCTATACACCGTGGAGGAGGAATTTACATTCCACACTGGTTAGATTCTAAGCCGACAAGGGCAGTTTTTGTTTTTATCATTAAATATTTACATTCCACACTGGTTAGATTCTAAGGCATAAGAATACCGGATCTACCTGCACGGTCATCGATTTACATTCCACACTGGTTAGATTCTAAGTAGTTTTATATGCCTCATTAACCGCTCTTTGTAATTTACATTCCACACTGGTTAGATTCTAAGATGGACAACTTTCTGTGAGAAAGCCGGTGTTGACGCATTTACATTCCACACTGGTTAGATTCTAAGATTGGTAAAGGCGTTTTCTATGACGCAATACGCAGATTTACATTCCACACTGGTTAGATTCTAAGATGCAACATCCCTTCAGGATACTCAATTTATTCCAATTTACATTCCACACTGGTTAGATTCTAAGGGTACCGCATATGATTATGTTTGATGACGGCCTTAAATTTACATTCCACACTGGTTAGATTCTAAGATTAGATACCAATCTTAAACATAACACAATTTCATCAATTTACATTCCACACTGGTTAGATTCTAAGAAACTCTCCGATCCGGAGAGCGTCAAGAGGGGCATATTTACATTCCACACTGGTTAGATTCTAAGGGACTAAATGCGTATAAAAATAGTAAGAGTTTTGTATTTACATTCCACACTGGTTAGATTCTAAGAATAATTACTCAACTTTTACTTTTAAACGTCACTAATTTACATTCCACACTGGTTAGATTCTAAGTATGTTTCGTATCTGCATCAATTCTCTTTTGTCCAATTTACATTCCACACTGGTTAGATTCTAAGTAGCCTCAAAGACCAGGAAACCTTGTTCAACGAGGTAAATTTACATTCCACACTGGTTAGATTCTAAGGTGGACATTCTCATCGAATACGCCAATGTCGACTGCATTTACATTCCACACTGGTTAGATTCTAAGAATAGTTGCAAGGAAGGTGATATGTTTTGAGAAAAATTTACATTCCACACTGGTTAGATTCTAAGGGAAAATGTTGACCTGGCGCAGTTCGTGAAGGAACATTTACATTCCACACTGGTTAGATTCTAAGTTGTCTGCCGGTATTAGCCGACCGGCGGCGGCTTGTGCATTTACATTCCACACTGGTTAGATTCTAAGCGGAATCCAGGAGCTTTCAGACAGAGCAAGAGAATTATTTACATTCCACACTGGTTAGATTCTAAGCTGTTATCTTATTATTTACTGTTATGTAATATAAATTTACATTCCACACTGGTTAGATTCTAAGATTAGCCTTCTCGATAGCAGTCTTTGTTGCGCCTATTTACATTCCACACTGGTTAGATTCTAAGGAAAATACTGCTTACCAACCAATCATTCTTACAAAATTTACATTCCACACTGGTTAGATTCTAAGGAAGGGGTTGAATTGAAAACTGTTTCTGAAATTCTATTTACATTCCACACTGGTTAGATTCTAAGATGTTCATCCGGTGAAAATATATTAATTATGCCAAATTTACATTCCACACTGGTTAGATTCTAAGCCGTTGAAATCAACCTGTTTGGATATAAGATTCGACAATTTACATTCCACACTGGTTAGATTCTAAGGCGTTGGTGGCAAACAGAAGAAATTTGACCTACAAATTTACATTCCACACTGGTTAGATTCTAAGGTTCCCAGCACTGCGAGATAGCGCTTAGCGATTCCGATTTACATTCCACACTGGTTAGATTCTAAGGTGGATACTGTCAATAGCACTATCAATTTATCTTATATTTACATTCCACACTGGTTAGATTCTAAGCGATACGCGTTGATGAAAGATGCTTTGGAAAAAATATTTACATTCCACACTGGTTAGATTCTAAGCGTTTATGTCTGTGCGGGTTTTGAATATCTCGCCCATTTACATTCCACACTGGTTAGATTCTAAGCTTCATGCCTCATCCTTCCGCTATGTGATAGTGTCAATTTACATTCCACACTGGTTAGATTCTAAGCTGTCGATGACCGGCTGGACTTTCATAATATCTGAATTTACATTCCACACTGGTTAGATTCTAAGAGGGGTCGTCGAAGTCGTTGACGCAAGGGATGAAAAAATTTACATTCCACACTGGTTAGATTCTAAGTTTGTCGAGCCAATATTGAACATATTTCAATATTTTATTTACATTCCACACTGGTTAGATTCTAAGGTATCAATAGTATTGACGTTTTTTGATTTTATATTCAATTTACATTCCACACTGGTTAGATTCTAAGTTTTTTGCTGCCATCTGTTCAAGTTTTTTGATGAGATTTACATTCCACACTGGTTAGATTCTAAGTGGTTCCATCCGGCTTTGTAATTTTCTATTGTTTTCTATTTACATTCCACACTGGTTAGATTCTAAGTTACTTGTCTTTTCGTTTCCTAATTTATCCAATCCTATTTACATTCCACACTGGTTAGATTCTAAGTCGTTTCTATATTCGTATTCCGCTTCGCGCTCAGATTTACATTCCACACTGGTTAGATTCTAAGCCGGTATTGACGCCGGTAAGAAGGAGGGCTCGTAAATTTACATTCCACACTGGTTAGATTCTAAGAAATGCCGATGCTAAGATGAAAGAGGTTGAAGCATATTTACATTCCACACTGGTTAGATTCTAAGACAGGCAATCGGTAAGATTCATTCATCCTATCTGAGATTTACATTCCACACTGGTTAGATTCTAAGCAGAACCGTTGACTATGCCGCATACACTATTGTTGAATTTACATTCCACACTGGTTAGATTCTAAGGTGTTGGATGAATCTTCGGCGTCTCGTTGTCCCGCATTTACATTCCACACTGGTTAGATTCTAAGTTGGAGGCCGCCGCATGGTATAATTTATTTGCAGATTTACATTCCACACTGGTTAGATTCTAAGCTCGTATTCCGCTTCGCGCTCGGACGGAATGACATAATTTACATTCCACACTGGTTAGATTCTAAGTCAAGTTTGACGAGTTCAAACGGAACCTGTTCAAGATTTACATTCCACACTGGTTAGATTCTAAGGGACAAAATGAATGGAGGGAATCACCATGAAGGTATTTACATTCCACACTGGTTAGATTCTAAGCAGGGTAAACAACAAACCGTATTTGAGGAAGGACCATTTACATTCCACACTGGTTAGATTCTAAGATTCGTCCTCAAAAAAGCGTGTCCAATTAAAGCCCATTTACATTCCACACTGGTTAGA
>LFRV01000045.1 GCA_001512485.1 Clostridiales bacterium DTU069
CCGCATTTCTTATTTCAAATTCTTTATATATCCCCAGCAGGAACTGATGACGGAAATATTTCAGCGCGGTCAGTATCGCTGTCGGCGCAGCCTGGCCGAGACCGCAGAAAGATGTGTCCGTCATTACGTTCAGAATCGATTCGAGCGTTGACAAATCTTTTTCGGTTGCGGTCCTTGTGATAAACTTATCCAGGATATTCAGTATATGCCTGTTGCCTTCCCTGCATGGCGTACATTTACCGCACGATTCATGCTTGAAGAAAACCAGGATGTTTCTTAAAATGTCCAGTATATCATGCCTGTCGTCTATAACGATCACTGCCCCGGCTCCCATCGACAAACCATTTTTAGCAAACTCTTCATAGTCAAGCCTTATATCAATCATTTCAGGGGGTATACACGGCCCTGACGCCCCGCCGAGTTGTACCATTTTAATTCTTCTTCCGTGCGGGATTCCCTTACCGAGATTAAATATAATCTCGCGAACCGATATGCCGAACGGAACTTCGAAGACCCCACGCCTGTTGACGTTGCCGGACAGGCTTACAAGCCGGGTTCCTTTTGATGACGCTGTTCCGACGGAAGTATATTTCTCGGCGCCTTCCCTGATTATATACGGTATCGTCGAAAGCGTTTCAACATTGTTGATCAGCGTTGGCTTGTTAAATATACCCGCGCTGACCGGATACGGAGGCTTATTCCGCGGTCTTCCCGCCTTTCCTTCAATGGACTCTATAAGCGCAAACTCCTCCCCGCAGACATATGCGCCGGCGCCTGAATAAATCTCGATATCAAAATCGAAGCCCGATCCGCAGATGTTTTTACCCAAAAAACCTTTCCGGCGCGCCTGCTCAATCGCTATCTCCAATATGCCAATTGCTTTGTTGTATTCACCCCTGATATATATGTAACCTTTGTTTATACCCGCGGCGTGCGATGCGATTATCATTCCCTCGATAAGCTGGTGCGGATCGTTTTCAAGGAGGAACCTGTCTTTGAAATTGCCCGGCTCGCCTTCATCGGCATTGCAGACAAGGAATTTCGGGGTAATGTTTGCTTTATACACATATTCTATCTTGTTTCCGGTAGGAAAACCGGCTCCCCCTCTTCCCCTAAGTTCCGATTTTTTTATTTCATTGATAATATTTTCACAATCTTGGGCAAAAATATTCCGTACAGTATCATATCCACCAATTTCGATATATGAATCAATGGAATACGGGTCGATTTTCCCGCAGTTCCTTGTTATTAAATCCAAATTATATTTCTTCATGATACTTCCTCCTGTACTCTGAAATTATTCTTGGTATATCATCCTTTGTAAGGCTGCCGTATACCTTTTCGCCTATTCGTATAGCCGGAGACATATTACAGCATCCGAGGCAGCTTGTTCTTTCAAGCGAGAAAACACCGTCATGTGTAGTTCCGCCTACGCGGATCTCAAGATAATCTTCAAGTTCTTCGAGTATGTTTGTCGAACCGTTCACATAGCATGGAACATCATTGCATACCTGGATAATGTATTTGCCGCGGGGCCTGGTGGAAAAAAGAGAATAAAAGGTAATTATACTGTACGCCCTGCTTTCGGTTATGCCGAGTTCTTCAGCCAGTTGTGCAAGCTCTTCTTCGGATATATGGTTCGTATCTTTGCTTTTTTGGTATTCGAGCAGGGCGTTCAGTATGTTTTCGCTTTTGCGTGATTCTTTATTTATTGTTTCTAAAAGCATTAAACTAAACCTCCTTATTTCATTATTATGGTTTTTTCGTATTTTACGCTGAGGGTTACCATTACATCATCAATTTCACGCAGTTTTCGTCTGCATGCCTGAAGCTCCTTCTCGTAATCATGAATTCTTTTAAGCAATTCCGATCTTTGCTTTTCGAAGTCCTCATACGGAGGGGTACAGCATTCCTCAATCTTACGGTTGATTTCTTCAACTTCTTTTCTCATATGTTCACATAAATTCTGCAAATAACTGTTGGATTCCCATGTTTCCATGTACTCCCTGATACAATTGATGTCATACAAAAGTTGTTTTTTGCGGTGGATTAAACTGGCAATATCTTCCACGTAATACACCTCCTTAACAATTACGAGCGTCAGGTGCAGCCAAATTCCGGAAGAAATAACCTAAGAAGCCGACTATCAGGCGAGAAACCACATCATTATTAACATGAGAGTAAAAATAAGTGAACAAATGTCGTTAGATCAAACTGTTTTACGAATAGATTAGTGAACAAATGGAGCATAAGGGTAAGCGAACAAGTGCAGCCAGATTATACTTCTTGTTATATGAGCCATACAGACAAATGAAAAAATGCAGCTAATTATGGCATATACTAAATGTGCATAATTAAGCCGTCTATCGAAGAAATGATTTTGGTAAATTTTATTATATAGTAAAACATTGGTAATGTCCAGTAAAAAAACGCATATGAATTTTAAACGTAAAATGAAAAGTTAAAGTCTATCTTTTATAGTACCTCACCCGACATAAGTTTGTCAC
>LFRV01000058.1 GCA_001512485.1 Clostridiales bacterium DTU069
GTTTTAAAGATAAGCGTCCGCCTGGTCTCTGCAGGCGGGCGCGCTTGCCTTTCAATGCAAAAATTGAGCTTTCTGTTGTCAGGCCGTCACCATTTTTTCTCCTTCAAGTTTAAGCTTTTCAATAGCGGCTTCACGCATTTTGTATTTCAGGATTTTCCCGGCGGCATTCATCGGAAACTCGGTCACAAAATCAACATACCGCGGGGTCTTATGTTTTGCCATATGAGAGCGCACATAATCTCTAAGCTCTTCGGCCGTCATTGTCTCCCCGTCCTTAAGTATCACGCAGGCCATTATTTCCTCGCCGTACTGCTTGTCGGGAACACCGATGACCTGTACATCCATTACTTTCGGATGGGTATAGATAAAGTCCTCTATTTCTTTCGGGTATATGTTTTCACCGCCGCGGATAATCATATCCTTTATGCGCCCGGTTATTTTAAAATTCCCGTTCGAATCCCTTCGCGCAAGGTCGCCTGTATGAAGCCAGCCATCCTTATCAATAACAGCGGCCGTGGCTTCGGGCATTTTATAGTATCCTTTCATGATATTGTAGCCTCTTGCGACAAATTCCCCATCGGTATTATCGGGCAGGTCCTCTCCTGTTTTGGGATCAATTATTTTGCACTCTACTCCGGGCAGCGGCCGACCAACGGTGTTTACACGAACTTCGAGAGGATCGTCAACACGACTTTGCGTACAGCCGGGTGAAGCCTCTGTCTGCCCGTATACGATAGTTATCTCCTTCATATTCATTTTATCAACGACATCCTGCATAACTTTTACCGGACATGGGCTTCCTGCCATGATACCTGTTCTCATGTGCGAAAAATCGGTCTTTGAAAAATCCACATGTTCAAGCATCGCGATAAACATTGTCGGGACGCCGTGACAGCATGTTATTTTCTCTTTGTTTATACATTCCAAAGAATATTTCGGAGAAAAATACGGGAGAGGGGACATAGTCGTTGCGTGAGTGATTGCAGCTGTCATTGCAAGTACCATTCCGAAACAATGAAACATAGGAACATGGATCAGCATCCTGTCGGCAGTGGAAAGGTCCATGCAGTCGCCGATTGTTTTGCCGTTATTAACGACATTATAATGGGTAAGCATGACTCCCTTAGGAAAACCGGTTGTACCGGACGTATACTGCATATTGCACACGTCATGCACTTTTACTGCGTTTGCCCGGTTATATACTTCATAAAGAGGGACTTTTTCAGCCAGGGCTATTGCTTCATCCCAGGTCAGACATCCTTTTACCCTGCAACCTACGGTTATTATGTTTCTTAAAAAAGGCAGCCGCTTCGTATACAAAGGTTCTCCCGGAACGGCAGACTCCAATTCAGGGCATAACTGCTTTATGATGCTTACATAATCCGAATCTTTATACCCATCAACCATAACAAGGGTATGCGTATCCGATTGCCGCAGAAGGTATTCAGCCTCGTGAATCTTATATGCGGTGTTTACGGTAACCAGAACAGCGCCGATTTTAATTGAAGCCCAAAAGGTAATAAACCACTGCGGTACATTTGTGGCCCATATCGCGACATGATCGCCCGGTTTTACGCCCAGAGCTATAAGCGAACGGGCAAAAGTATCGACATCGTCCCTGAATTCCGAATAGGTCCTGGTATAATCCAAAGTTGTATAGCGGAATGCGTATTGATCCGGGAATTCGCTGACAACACGGTCAAGTACCTGCGGAAATGTGAGATCTATAAGCGTATCTTTTTCCCATATATATTTGCCCGTCTTTGTCTTATTGTAATACAAACGGCTTTTTTCAGCCTTTCTTTCGATATGCCGGCTTATGTAGTGCACATAATGCGGAAATACTATTCCAGCGTCACTAAGATCCGAAGCCCAGCGTTTAACCCATTCAAGGGAAATATACCCGTCATAGTTTATCGAATTTAAAGCCATGATCATTTCGTGTATTGGGAGGTCGCCTTCCCCCATCATCCTGTATTGAGTTACGCCGTCAATTACAACGGAGTCTTTTACATGGACGTAACGTATGTACGCTCCGAGATTCTGGACGGTTTCTCCGGGCGTTTCGCCCGCGTAACGGTAAGGGTGGTTTATATCCCAAAGAGCGGCGACAGCGTCACTGGGTATACGGTCAAGCAGGTTTTTCAGCCTCGCTGTGTTCGAATATACCCCATTCGTTTCGACCAGCAGCGTAACCCCGTGCCTCTCCGCTATCGGAGCCAGCTTCATTAATACTCTCAGAACCGTTTCATCATCGACTTCGTCTTTCGGCTGCGGTTCGAGATCGCCGAGGACGCGGACAAACGGCGTTTTGAACCGTGAAGCAAGAAGAATGTATTGTTCAATTTCCTGAATGTTTTCTTTTTCCCTGTCGACAAACTTAAGGCAGCAACCCGAAGAAAAGCATGGAATTTCAATTTGAAGCTCGTTAAGCTTTTTAATTGTTTGCGGAAGCTGGTCTTCCGTAAACGGCTGTGCTTTTACGGCAAAAATGTCATCACCGAGTCCGCGGATTTCGATGCCGTCAAAACCCAGGTCTTTAGCCATTGAATATATGTCGGGCCAACTGAAATCCGGACATCCGAGGGTTGAAAACGCGATTTTCATATTATCCTCCTTCGTACGTAATAATCTGTTATAAAATAATACAAAAAATTGCTATAAAAAAGGCCTCGTCCTTTTCCATTACTGGAAGAGACGAAAGCCTTCCGCTTCCGTGGTACCACTCTTCTTGGCATACAAATGCCCGCTTCGTGAAACCATAAAAGATTTCTTCCCTTTAACGGGGGACACCCGATCATGCTTACTTGGCAAACGTTCGGCATGACTGCTCAGGGACGAGCTCACAGCCGGATTGTGCGCTGTTTCGCAGCATACAACAGCTCTCTGGAGCACAAATTCCCGGTGTTTATTTCCCTTCATCGCAATTAAAATGTTGTTTATTTCTTGTCCGAAGGACAAATAATTTTTTATAGATTACCAAATCCCGAGTTTGTTGTCAATAATCATCATTTTTAAAACAGCCGTATTTGAATGGTTATGTTTTTATTTCCTGGATGTTTTCAGCAGGCTGAAAATGGATAATGTATCGGGATCTATGTTTCCGAACCTAATAAACATCAGTATTACTTCAATAAACGTAACGATATATGCGCAGATAATAAAGGTTATAAACAGTGTTGTATTAAAAAAATATGAACTGATGACTAAGAAATATACCAACACGGCGCACATTTTTGCCAAAAATGTATGCATCAGAATGATTTTGCCGCAGCGAACGTATGAAACAATAAAGGAAGCAGCAAGAATACCTATAAAAATAAAAAACAAACCTATATTAGGGTTCAGGTATTCGGGATAAAGAAAATGAATGAAATAAGCCGACGAGAGAAAGAAAAAAAGGTCGGCGACTGAGTCAAGGTATTTGCCGATTTCGGTTTTCATGTTAAATTTTCTGGCGATCATGCCGTCGAACATATCGGTCATTCCCAACAGTGCATATGAAACCGTAAAGGTAAGGTACATCTTAACGAAGATAAAAACAAACAAAACCGGCAGTAATACTATTCTGGACACTGAGAGAATGTTCGGGATTGTTATGTATTCTTTTTTGAACATGGCGATACCCCCTGAAAAAAAGTAAACAGCTTCTTCATTATACCCTTTCATACCTGCCCGGGTAAACAAATTTTTTATTTTACCGTTCAAAATAATATTTTGCCGGTTTTTGCGTCATTTATAGCTCCTTCTCGGCATCGGTGAGCATCTCTTTCACATAGTTGGGCAGGGCAAAAGAGCCTTTATGCAACTCAGTATTGTAGTATTTTGTTTTTATGCCTGATGCTTCCCATTTTGCAGGAGAAAAATCCTTTACCGGATGGTATTTTTTCGAAGCAAAGCCGAACAGCCAATGCCCTGAAGGATAAGTCGGAATATGCGCTTGGTATACAAGGCTAATTGGGAAAAAACCGAATATGCGTTTATGGGCGCGTTTCATTGCAACAGAATCAGCATGATAAAAGGGACTTTCGTGCTGATTTATCATGATGCCGTCGTCTTTTAACGCTTTAAAACAATTCCCGTAAAATTCCTTTGTAAACAGCCCTTCGCCAACTCCAATCGGATCGGTTGAATCAACAATAATAAGGTCATATTCATTATCACAGCATCGTATAAATTTTAGACCATCCTCGTAGTGAACTTTCAGCCGTTCGTCATCGAAAGCGCATGCTACGCTTGGGAGGTATTTTTTAGACACTTCCACTACCATTTCATCAATTTCTACAAGATCGATATGTTCTATGGAATTATGACGAGTTAATTCCCTGACAGTGCCGCCGTCGCCGGCTCCGATGACAAGAATGCGCTTTGCGTCCGGATGCACGGCCATAGGCACGTGTACTATCATTTCATGATAAATAAACTCATCCTTTTCGGTAAGCATGACATATCCGTCCAGGACTAAAAACCGCCCGAATTCCAATGACTCGAAAACGTCAATTCTTTGAAATTCACTTTGCCCGGAGAACAACTGGCGATCAATCCTTATCGAAAATTTCGCGTTCGGCGTATGCATTTCCGTAAACCATAACTGCAATTCTATCATTCTCCTTTCAGTACATTAATATAATATACTTCAATCTATTCATCGGTAAAAGCTTTCCCCGCCATGGCCTTCATTACATGCCGCAACCAAAATTCGCAATATTCGTCAGAATAAAAAAATCATAAATAGGTTTTAGTTTTAGGAATCCTCTTTTCAGCACATCGGGCAGTTCCTTTGAAAATGCCAGGCTGAAATTGTTTTGAAAATTTTCAAAATATATGTTTTTTCTGTCAACCCATGTTTTTATGCTTTCAGGCTGATCAGGCGCTTTGCTTTTTTTGTACATTTCACCGCCGATTGTAAATTCGTCCTGGGACTCATAACATTTCAGAGCCGACAAAAACGCAGGATGCCTTTCCATTATCAACTCGCGCATTACGGCCATAGTCTGCGGCGTTGCCTGATAATAACCGACTCCGTAGCTTGAACCGGTTTGGTTAATTTCGAACCAGAAGCACGGTGATGTGGACATACGGGACTTATCGCGCAAAAAAACTATCCATGCGTTATCCCTGTACATAGTTTTGTCTTTTGTAAACCTGGTGTCCCTTCGCGTCCTTGAGATTATTCTTGACGGGATGGTTATAATCTGGCTGTCTATTTGCAGGACAGCCGGCGCCAGTTCGTTCACCAACTCAACAAACGGATCATATACGTATCTTTTATACTCGTCCTTATGGCTGTCATACCATTGTTTACTGTTATTCATTCTGTTTTCAAGAAGAAAACGCAGCGTCTTGTCGCTGAAACCGGAAAAACCCATACAAGGCAGCCTCCATTGCTATATTACACAGTATGCCTGTGTTTTGTTGTTAAGCTAAATTATATAGTGCTTAAGAGTCAAGTTCAATGGTTTGTCTAAAATTCGGGTGTTTCATTTCCTGGGGCGACAAAGCACCTCCCGATATGTTTATTGATATGGCAGAATATTGCTGATATACTTAATCTGGAAGCATTGGAAAAAGGAAAGTTAAAATGCTATATAAACCGGGTTGGGTTGCGGCTTAGTATGAAAAAGAAAAAATGGATTTTCGTGTCGGCTTTTTTTGCAATAACAGTTTTCGCCTGTGCAGTTAACAGCTTTTTGCTTAATGTTTCCTGCGGTGATTTGGACAATGACGATAAAAAAGAGTTTGTTATGATTTTAAAACGGCCGGGAGATGAATTCGGGAAAAGCCTCGTGATTGTGTCTCTTCAAAAAGGCAGCGGGAAACGCATTCAGATGTATGATATGAATAACTTAAACCCATGGACAATTCATATTGCGGATGTAGACGGCGACGGCATGAAAGAACTGTCGGTGGGGGTATATAAGAAGACAAGGCTTGATCCTGTTATGGCAAAGAGGCCGTTCCTTTATAACTGGAATGGAAAAACAATCTACCCTAAATGGCTTGGTTCAAGGCTTTCAAGGCCATTTGATGATTATTGTTTCTGTGATTTGAACGATGATTCGGTCGATGAACTTATTTCAATTGAGCTTGCCGGCAACGGAAGCAAACTGATAAACGTATACAGGTGGAAAGGCTTTGGAGTTGAAGGAATAGCAGAAAGCCATACGTTTGAGGATATATCGCATATACGTGTGACAAGAGCGGAAAGAATAAAGGCAAAAGTGAAAACAGATGATAAATGGAGATGGATTGGCATATCATTGAAACATGACAAAATAGAAATAGAATGGTAACAAGGCGTGATTGGAACATCCCAAAGCGCCTGTGTATTGGCCGCAGTTTTCGATAATGCCTGATAGGAGGGTGAGAGTATGTACATAAAAAAATGTTTATTAGTTATGTTATGTATTTGTATCATTTTTACAACCGGATGCAGCCGGGAAAAAACACGGGACGAAAAACCGGAACCAACTCCTGTTCCTGCTGTGAAAGCAACGGCGACACCGTCTCCTGAACCGTCGGATATCCCGTCTGCCGGAACATCGGAACCGGACAAATATGCCGGACCGCTGAAGCCTGTATTTGTCCCGGAAAGAGAAAGGGGTTATAAACAGCTTCCGTATGAACCTGTTTCATATGAGAAGAAAGTAGCACCGTACAGTGTTAAACCCGATCTTTCCAACATTGAAAACCTCGATCAATTCGGAGAGTTCACCGAAGCCCAGAAGGAAATGCTTAAAAACAACCTGTTTGTTGTTACCCGGTCCGATCAGGAGCAACTGTATCATATCTATGAGCAGAATGAATATAAGCAGATCCCAAGCTTTATTACCACGGATTCAGTTCTGCAGGTATACCATATATTCTTCGACTACAGTTTAAGAACCCTGGAAGCGGAAATGCTGCTTGCGGACCTTGAGGTTTTAACCGGAAGTATGCTCGAAAAATCTATATATTTATATAATACGGTGCAGAATCCCGATATAAAAAAGGCGGCACTGAAAAATACCGCATATTTTTTAGTCGCACAAAAAGCTCTTGAATTGGATCCTCCCGAAAATGTTCCCGAGGAAGCCGAAATAATAGCTGGCGACGAGTTTCAGAAGGTTCTTCAGGCCCAGGGTTTTGCTGAATCGGAAATTGCGGGGTGCGACATAGATTACAGCCAGTTCACCGTACGCGGGCATTACACGAGGAATCACGATTTTGAGCGGTATTTCAGGGCGATGATGTGGTACGGGCTTGTTCCTTTTCCGCTGTCGGACAGCGAAGGGAATATCAACAGCGAATCGATTATCCGCTCCCTTCTTATTACATATTCGGTGTTCCTTCCTTCAGAGCGCGAAGAACAGGATATAGACCTTTGGGAGAATATTTATGATCCCACTGTGTTTTATGTAGGGAAAGCGGATGATTTGACAATATACGATTATATGGATTTACTGATAAAGATTTACGGGGAAGCCCCCGATCCGGATTCGTTTGCAGACAGTGAAAAACTGCGTGAGTTTTATGAACAGACGAAAAGTCTCCGATCACCGGGAATTCAAACGGCTTTTCTTACCGCTGATTCACCTTCGGGTAAGCAGTTCCGTTTTATGGGACAGAGGTATATTCCCGATTCCGAAATCCTTCAGCGTCTTGTTAATCCTCCTGTAAGAAATATGCCTTCCGGCCTTGATGTTATGGCAGTGCTTGGTTCCAAAGAAGCGTACGATCTTCTGATAAACACTGAAAAAATACCGGATATATGGCCCGGATATCCTGATAGGTTCAGGCAGGTAAAAGAAAAATTCGACGGGCTTTCGCAGGATATATGGCAATCCAATATGTATTACGGCTGGTTGTGGACACTAAAGCCGCTTCTTCGCGATTTTGGGGAAGGGTATCCGTCTTTCATGAATAATCCCGCATGGAAATACAAGTCTTTAAACACAGCGCTGGCAAGCTGGGCGGAGCTCAGGCACGACACGATACTGTACGGCAAGCAGAGCGGGGCTGAAGGCGGAGGGGACTGGTGGCCGACTGTAAAAAGTTATGTTGAACCGAATATTGAAGTATATGAACGGCTGTTATGGCTGACCCGTTATTCAAAGGAAAACCTCATGCAAAAAGGAATACTGCCTTACAGTATGCAATATAAATTAGAACAGTTTGAGAATTTACTTGCGTTTTTGATTAATTGTTCGGTTAAGGAGCTAAGAAATGAAGAACTGACCGATGAAGAGTACGAAAAACTCGTCATTTACGGCGGAACCCTTGAGTGGCTGACGCTTTCAATGGCCGAAGGGCCTATTTTGTTGGAAACCGACAGAAATATGGCGGTGATTGCAGATGTTCACACTGTTCCGGGTTCTTACCTGGAAGCGGGAGTCGGGCCGGCTTCGGAAATTTTTGTCGTTGTTCCTATTGGCGGAAAGCTGTATCTTACAAGGGGAGCCGTTTTTTCGTACTATGAGTTTGTTAGCGATAAGCGCCTCACCGACGAGCAGTGGCAGAAACTTTTCAAGGAAGGCAGGGAGCCCTTTCAGCCGGTATGGACAAATGAATACACCGAAGGCAGAAAAGATGAAATACCGGTGCCCACGGAACCTTTTAACTCGGGCTGGTGAACTTATGTTGCTGTTCGGACACCCGAAGCAAAGCCGCGTACCCACCGGAATGCGGCAGCAATGCCCCGGCCCGCGAAACAGGACCCGCGGGAATAATGTTCAAAACCTGTCTTTAGAACTATTGTACAATAACGTCAACAAGGAGCTTCATTTGCAAGAGCTACACAGTTCAGCTCGNNAAGATTTTTGCAGGAAGCATTTTTGCTCAGACAGTCGACTTGCTTATCCTTGCTCTGACTGTGTATCTCTAAGCTTCATTCCGCTATAGTTTCCGTTATTGTACAATAGTTCTTCCGAGAAGCCCGTAAAAAATGTGACGAAAGCCAGCGGGTGGTTCGGGTGCTTTCGGTGACGACGGGCGACACGAAAGAGATATATTGGGACGAAAGGTATTATGAATAGAAATGCTGATTACGAAAAGTTGAGCAAAAAACGACTTTTTACGATTATTGCCTGTGTTATAGTTCTTATCTCCGGGGCATTGTTTTTGCATGTGCGAAAAAGGCAGACCGTAATTTTGTATTTTACCGGCGACATACTCCTCGACAGGGGAGTTATGACGTATATGAAACAATATGGTTATGATTACCCTTTCATTAAGGTTAAAGATTTATTCAAAGACGGCGATATCGTTTGCGGGAACCTTGAAGGGCCGTTAACCGAAGGTGGTATTCCTTCGCAAAAAGATCCGAGGTATATATTCAGGTTCCCTCCACCTGTTGCGCAAAACCTTAAAGATGCCAGGTTTAACCTGATGAACCTCGCAAATAACCATACGACGGATCACGGCGCAAAAGGGCTTACCGATACGATGAATACGCTTAACGAATACGGAATTGCCTGGTTTGGAGCGGGGAAAACAGCGAAAGAAGCAGCTTCCCCGGTGTTTGTAAATATCAGCGGAACAGTTATCGGATTTCTTGGCTATTCCGCTTTCCCGCCGGAAGGATATTTCCATACGCAGGAGAAACCGAATATATCAATGATTGACGAGTCAAGCCTCCGCGAATCCGTTATCAACGCACGGGAAAAACGCGACTTTCTTGTAGTATCGTTTCACTGGGGAAGGGAATATGAGCCGTATCCCGATGACAGCCAGAAAAAAACCGCGCGTATTGCGATAGACAGCGGCGCCGATATTGTAATAGGCCACCACCCGCACGTATACCAGGGCATCGAAGAATACAACGGTAAATTTATCTTTTACAGTCTCGGTAATTTTATATTTGACAGGCAAATCCCGCCGGATACCGACAAGGGAGCGGTAATAAAACTTTATATACAAAAAGGCAGGCTTAAAAAATGGGATATGCTTCCGGTTAAGATAAAGGAATGTCAGCCTGAAATTCTTGAAGAAGGCGTTGAAACTTACGGAAATATATAGCGGCTTTATTGGAATTCTTATTGGTTTTTCGATTTTGTATTTTGAGATTTCGGAAGTTTCACGGTAAAGGTTGTCCCGCTACCGACTTCACTTTGTACACTAATCTCACCCATGCACAAGTCCACAATACGCCTGACAATTGAAAGACCAAGACCGTTTCCGCGCATTGAACGCGATTTATCACCCTGGTAAAATTTATCGAACATATGCTTAATTGTGTAGCTGTCCATGCCCTTTCCGTTGTCACTGATTTCGAATATAATAACGTCTTCCGTTTCGTCGCAGGTAATTGTGATCGTTCCATGCTCTTTCGAGTATTTTATCGCGTTATCAATAAGGTTAATCCAAAGATGGGAAAGCATTTCCTGGTTCGCGTAAATAATTATTCGTTTTAAATTCAGGTTTATTTCAATATTCTTTGCGCTCCACTGCTTTTCAAGAAGAATTATGCAATTTCTTATTTGTTCATCCAGTTCATATTCGGTTTGGTTCGTAATATACTGCTGATTTTCAAATCTTGTAAGGAGTAGTACATTTGTTGACATGTTAGCAAGCCTTTCAGATTCGGATATAATAATTTCGGTATATTCCCGTCTTTTTTCTTCAGACATTTCTTTATTTTGCAACTGCCTGGCAAAGCCGCGTATTGAAACAATTGGCGTTCTGAATTCGTGGGAAAAGTTGTTGATGAAGTCGTTTCTGAACATTTCTATGCTGCCGAGTTCTTCGGCCATATGGTTAAAATTCCTTAAAAGAATGGCAATTTCGGAATCGCCGTCGATTTCTTTGACACGAACGTTAAAATCTCCTTTTGCTACAATCTTTGTTGCTTTTATCAGCTGATTTATGGGTTTAAGAAACTTCTCAACCAGTACGGTGGAAATGGTGGTTCCTATAACAACGCTTAAAATCAGTGTTATAACAGGTGAGAGAATCGGCCTTAGTAAAGGGGCAGGCATAATGCCAATTTTATATAAAATATAAACACATACCGATGTCAGCAAACCTGACATAACCATAATGGAAAAAATAAGAAAAACCATAGCTATATTCAGCGATTTTACCCTGCTCATGCTTTTATCACCGCCTTATATCCAAGTCCTCTGACTGTAACAATTTCAAAATCGTCATTGTTTTTAAATCTGTCCCGGATACGGTTTATATGAACATCTACCGTCCGTTCGTCAGTTTCGGTGTTCATATCCCAAATTTCATCCATTAAACTGCGCCTTGTAAATATTTTGTTATTGTAAGCAAGCAGTTTGTAAAGGAGCATAAATTCTTTATTTGGCAATTCCTGGACAATACCGTCTTTTGACACGGTAAACGAGTCATAATCAAGAACTGTATTTCCAACCGTAAGTTTACGTTCATTTACAATACGGGAACGGCGAAGAAGCGCTGAAATCCTTAAAAGCATTTCATCTTCATCTACCGGTTTTACCATATAGTCATCCGTTCCTACAATGAACCCCATTTTTTTATCCGCAGGAGCTTCTTTTGCGGTTACCATGAGAATAGGTATATTGTTATCGCACTGCCTTAATGTTTTTGTAAACTCGTATCCGTCCATGCGAGGCATCATAATGTCAAGAACAATTAAATCAACATGGTGTTTGTCCATTTTTTCAAGCGCGTCAATTCCGTCTCTGGCGAGAATAACTTCGTAACCGTTTTGAACCAGTACGGCTTCCATTAGTTTTCTTGTATTCTCGTCATCTTCAACGACCATAATACAAACCATCAGAATGCCCCCTTCCCTGCTTTCAAATATTATAGCCGGATAATTTAAACTGATTGTTAACAAAAGATAAAATTATATATTTCATATTGAAAAACGTATAAATTTTTGTTGGCAGTTAATATTCAGTTAATATTCGCCATATATCATAATAACATATATACTTTTATTAAAAAAAGCCTTGCCGGCATTGTTCCGGTAGTGCATTTACCGTGTGGGTTCACTGTAATACTATTATCATCAGTAAAGAAAGTTAAAATTGAATTGAGCAATAACAAAAATGTGTTTTGATCCCGGACCCATTGGATAAATATTTCATTGAATCGGGTTTAATTTGGTAAAATAAAACTATTATAATATATTATAATGAGGCGTAAAGATGATTCTTACCCTTATAACTTATTAACTGAATCAACGTACAGGCAAAGGGGATTATCAATATGAGAATATTGGTTGACGCTATGGGAGGAGACAACGCTCCGGACGAAATTGTCAAAGGCTGTGTGGAAGCCATTAACTTAAAACAGGGTTTTGAAATCGAATTGCTTGGTGACCGGGAAAAAACAGAAAAGTGCTTTAACGACAAGCAATTTGATCGCAGCCGGATAATAATAACCGAAACCCGCGATGACGTAACAAATTACGATAAACCATCGGAAGCTATAAGGAAAAAGAAAAATTCCTCTCTTGTAGTAGGGATGAGAAAAATAAAGGAAAACGCCGCTCATGCTTTTATTTCCGCCGGCAATACCGGGGCAATTCTGGCTGCGTCGATGTTGATTGCCGGAAGGATGAAGGGTATTGTAAGGCCGGCGCTGGCTCCGATAGTGCCGTCGTTAAACGGTCCTGTAATGATAATAGACGCAGGAATGAATACCCGCATAAAACCGATTAGCTATTTGCAGTTTGCCGTTATGGGCACCGAATATATGCGGGTAAGATATGGTATGGAAAATCCGCGTGTCGGTCTTTTGAATATAGGCTCGGAAGAGAATAAAGGCAATGAAATTCACAGGCAGGCATATGAAATTCTGATAAACTCACAGGTAAATTTCATTGGAAATATTGAAGGAAAGGATGTACCTGAAGGCAATGCCGACATTGTAGTTTGCGATGGATTTGTCGGCAATGCGATGCTTAAGGTAATGGAAGGCACAGGCAAGTACTTTTTTAACCATTTGGGCAATATATATTCGCGAAGCATTTGGGGCAGGATAAGTTATCTTTTGGTTAAACACGAGCTGAAAAAAATAAAAAAACAGGTAGATCCTGAGGAAATCGGCGGTACTCCGATACTTGGCGTTAACGGAATTGTTTTTAAATGCCACGGCAATTCAAGGGCAAAAGCAATCAAAAACACTATCCTTAACGCATGCAGTGTAAAATACCAGAGTATTATGGAACAGGTAAAAAACTCTTTTGTTCATATGAAGACCAATGTTCAGACATAATAATGCAGTTTACGGTGCTGCAAACAGTAAAACAAGTCTACCGCACCGTTTCAAATATTTTTAACGGGGTGATGCTTTGAGGGATAAGCTTACCGAATTTTTTTACAAGCTGAACCGCAAAGATTTCCTTGATGGTAAATACAAAGATTACGCAGGTTTGGATAATCCTCTCCCGATAGGTTATGGGCAAACCATTTCCCAGCCGTCTCTTGTTCTGCAAATGACAAGGGAGCTTGAACTCGAAAAAACCCATAAAGTTCTTGAAATAGGCACGGGCTCCGGCTATCAAACCGCGTTTCTTGCCGAGTTTTCAGGTGAGGTATATACGGTTGAGCGTATCGCGGAGCTTTCTAATAAAGCAAAATCGCGTATTGAGGGACTTGGCTATAAAAACGTTCATTTTAAAATCGGGGACGGGAGCTATGGGTGGAGTGAATACGCGCCTTACGACAGGATTATCGTTACGGCGGCAGCCGGAAGAATCCCTGATGCCCTCATTGATCAGTTGAAAACCGGGGGAAAGATGATTTTGCCTGTCGGTGAATCCGATTTGCAGGAGCTTGTCAGAGTAATCAAAAAAGACGACGGCAGAATTGATAAAGAATACCTGACATTGGTCCGCTTTGTTGAACTCGTCGGTGAGTACGGATGGGGCGGAAACCCGCGTTGACTGGTGGAATGTGCTGCATGCAATATTTTGAGTATGGAGAAACGGAAATAGAGTATTTAAGCAGCAGAGACGTCTTGCTTGGAAAAGCGATTGACAGAATCGGCATTATTAAAAGACAAATTTTCCCCGAACCTTTTGAAGCCCTCATATATTCTATCATTGGACAGCAGATCTCGGGCAAAGCAGCAGAAAAAGTCTGGAACAAGCTTGTCGCGACGGTTGGGGGAATTACACCCGGAATTCTTGGGACGGTCGATTTGAAATGCATACAAGCCTGCGGAATGTCAAAAAGGAAGTCGGAATATATTAAGGGCATTGCTGAAGCGGCATTGTCGGGCGAGGTAGATTTTAAAAGGCTTTATAGTATGTCTGATACCGAAATAATGGATAAGCTGACAAGGCTCCGCGGCGTCGGCGTCTGGACCGTTGAAATGCTGCTTATTTTCTCTCTTTGCAGGCCTGATGTTTTAAGCTATAACGATTTCGGAATACGAAAAGGAATAATGAGACTGCATCAACTAAACGAATTAAACAGGGCTCAATTCGAAATATACAGAAAACGATATTCCCCGTACGGAACTACCGCTTCGCTGTATCTTTGGGAGATAGCTGCAGGCATATGCCAAATTGAAGTTTCAGGCTAATATTTTCCGAAGAATTTCGATTCCTGGTAAAACCGGTTAAGTTTTTTCAGGTTTGCAACCCACAGGAACGCGACAAACGGGATAAATAAAACGAGCAGGTATGGAATGCCGGACAGCAGTATGAAATTAAAAATGCCGTGAAACAACATTGGAATAATCAAAGAACGTGTAAGGAATTGGGAACGGATTCGGTAATCATCGCAGAACCTGGCAAGCGAAAGATAGTATCCCATCGTGACGGCGAACAGCATATGCGCGGGCACACTGAGCACTCCGCGGTAAAGCCCTATATACGGATCAGCGTCATAACCCGAAACCACATACATTATATTCTCAATTGTTGCAAAACCCAATGCGGAATAAGCGCAGTAAATAATACCGTCAAGTTTTTCATTGAAGGCGCTGTGGTTATACGCGATTTTCATTACTACGAGCCTCTTGAAAAATTCTTCAGTAAAGCCCGCTACAACAAACGTGGTCCACGCAATCGACAAATAGCCGGAAAATATGTTTATTCCGCTTAATAATCGTTCAACAAAAATTGTCGGGATTGCGGCGAGCATGCCAAAGATAAACAGCTTTATCAGAAGCCTGACAGGTTCGCGATCATATCTGTCGGTCAGATATAAACCGAAAGAAAGCGCAATTCCCGGTATTACAGCGATAATTACAAGTCTTACAACATCCATTTTCAGCTCGCCCTTTTCTTACAGCATACGCTGTGGTAAAATAAAGCGTAAAAAATAAAAGCTTCAGTGGGGCTTATACGGCTTTGTTTTAATAATTCTATAACAAAAACAAACCCAAATTAACAAAGTTTATTATTTGCAATAATTAAATAAAGATTCCGAGCAGGGCGATCAATAATTAACATTGCTGGCAACAAAACTTTTTTATGAAAGGGCTTAAAATGGAACCTGAAAAAGATGTATCAAGAATAAGGTCGTTTGAACCGATAGTAGATAAAAACAGCAGGATATTAATACTTGGAAGCATACCCGGCGAGGAATCGCTCCGTCTTCAACAGTATTATGCCCATCCGCGGAACCTTTTCTGGCATTTAATTTATAACATATTCGGCTGCGAGCCGCAGGATGATTACAATTCGCGAATTTCGTTCTTAAAGGAAAAAGGAATCGCGCTGTGGGATGTCTACAAAAGCTGTACAAGAGAGGGAAGTCTTGACAGCAATATCAGGAATGAGGAACTGAATGATGTAGCCGGTCTTTTGGAATCATACCCGAATATAAAAGCTGTTTTCTGCAACGGCGGGGAATCCGAAAGGAAGTTTCGTACAAGGATTTTAAATAATGTAAACAGACCGATACCATATAAAAGGCTTTATTCGACGAGTCCTGCAAATGCCTCGGTACCGTTTCAAAAAAAGTACGAGAACTGGCTCCAGGTACGCAATGCGATTGAAAACCGTATTTTGTATAAGTATGTTTTTGATACCTGTATCGGGATAATAAGGGTTTATTCAAATGGTAGCGGGATTACCAGGGTAGTGCTCCCGGGAAGCGATGATATGCCGGATAATTCATATACGGTTTTTTCGAAAGACGAATTAGCGGAAGAGGCCGGTGAGCAAATAATCGAATATTTCAGTGGAACCCGGAAGAGATTTAGTGTCCCTGTAAAAATAGAAGGTACAGAGTTTGAAAAAAAGATATTTACGATTTTAAAGGAAATACCATACGGGACAACAGTTTCATACGGCAAGCTGGCTGAAATGGCTGGAAGAAACGGCGCCGCAAGGGCGGTTGGCCGGGCTGTCAGGAAAAACCCCGTTCCGATACTTGTCCCGTGCCACAGGGTAGTTGCGTCAAGCGGCAAAACGATCGGATTTATGGGTGTCCGCGGAAACCCTCTACAGAATAAGCTTTTACAGTTAGAGAAAGGTTACGCCTGAACATGGAGTTGAAACAAATGATCTATCTTTACGATGGAAGCTTTGAAGGGCTTCTAACCTGCGTATTTGAAGCATATGCGTCAAAAACAGCGGATATATCGATTATTCCGCAAAAAGACCATACCCCGTCTTTTCTGGAAGAGGAGCGCGTGATAGAAACGGATATGGAGAAATTCAGGCGTGTATATGAATCCGTTTCGAAAAAAATATCGCCGTTGGCACAGAAAGTTATCTATAAGGTCTGGCTCAGCGAAGATGAAAACTCGTCAAATCTGATATATAAATTCTTGCGGATTGGCTATAAAATAGGCGGAAAAGTAGTTAATTATATCCAGGACCCCGCAGTAAACAGGGTGATGGAACTGAACAAAGCTGTGGGAAGGGAAGCCCACCGTTTCCTTGGTTTATTAAGGTTCCGGGAGGTTCATAAAGGCATATTTTATGCGGAATACGAGCCCCAGTATAATATCACCGTGCTTATAGCTCCGCATTTTGCAAAAAGGCTTGCTTGCCAGCCATTTTTGATACATGATAGGAAAAGGAATATCTGCGCCGTATTTAACGGCCGGGAATTGGTAATGACTGACGAGACCCCTTCAATTCCGGAGAGAAGTACGGTGACTGAAGATCAGTATTCGGAGTTGTGGAAAGCGTTTTTCAGGTCTGTTGCCATTAAAGAGCGCAGGAACCCAAGAGCGCAAATGGGTTTTATGCCGAAAAAATATTGGAAGTACCTTACCGAATTACAGCAGTAAATAATATATCCCTTCCGAAAAAAGGTTTGTCGTCCTGCTTTGACGCAGTACCCGTCAATAAGTTCCGGTTGGGGATTTTAAAACAGTTTCTTAGTTTTAAATTATCGATTGGGGTGGTTTAATGCCGGCAGTAAGAATAATCCCGTGTCTCGATGTATACAACGGGCGTGTAGTTAAAGGTGTTAATTTTGTGAATCTGAAAGATGCAGGAGATCCGATAGCATGCGCATCGGCGTATGCTAAAGCGGGGGCTGATGAACTTGCTTTTCTGGACATTACCGCGACTAACGAAAATAGAAGCACTGTGACCGATATGGTGGCAAAAGTCGCCGAGTGTGTGTCAATACCGTTTACCGTAGGCGGAGGGATACGTACTATCGAAGATTTCAGGCAGGTTTTGCTCGCGGGTGCGGATAAGGTATCGATAAGCTCGGCCGCTGTAAGGAATCCGGAAATTATTGCTGAAGCTGCGCTACGTTTTGGCAGCCGGTGTGTTGTGCTGGCCATAGACGCAAAAAAAAGAAAAGACGGTTCGGGATGGGATGTTTATATTAACGGTGGCAGGCAAAATACCGGAATAGATGTGGTTGAATGGGCTGTGCAGGCGGAAAAAAGCGGCGCTGGAGAAATACTCCTTACAAGTATGGATAGGGATGGAACAAAAGAAGGTTACGATCTTGAACTTACACGACAGGTTGCGGAAGCTGTCAGGATACCGGTTATTGCTTCCGGCGGCGCGGGCAGAATGGAACATTTCAGGGACGCAGTAATAACAGGTAAGGCTGGTGCCGTGCTGGCCGCTTCACTATTCCATTTCGGCGAAATAGGCATTTTGGAACTTAAAAAGTATTTGAAGCAAGAGGGAATTGATGTTAAGTTTTAGTTAAAATCTTTTAAAGTTGCTGTTAATATTTTAGCTATTGTACAGTAACAGTGAAATATGATATAAATATATCAAACCTTGACAAAAAAATAACAAAGAGATATACTTAATCCAGACATTTACAGATTTTATCTGTAGGGGGTATAAAAGTATGGAAAAAAAGATATCAACGGCTGTTATCAGAAGACTTCCCAGGTATTACAGGTATCTTAATGATTTACTGAAAGTTGATATTAAAAGAATTTCATCGCAGGAACTAAGTGAACGAATGGGTATAACGGCGTCGCAAATCCGCCAGGATTTAAACTGCTTTGGTGGTTTTGGGCAGCAGGGTTATGGTTATAATGTAGAGGTATTATATAAAGAAATAGGTAAGATTTTAGGAATAGACAAAAGGTTTACAACAATCATCATAGGCGCAGGTAATATGGGTAATGCTCTTGCGAACTATGAGAATTTTAAAAAACGAGGCTTCGATTTAATTGGAATATTTGATGTCAGTCCTGATAAAGTTGGCAAAGAAATAAAGGGGATCAAAATAATGCATATCGACTCACTCAGTGATTTTTGCGCTAAAAACCGTGTCGATATTGCGATTCTCACGGTGCCGGCTCAGGATATATCTGAAGTGGCTGAAAAGATTGCATCTCTTGGTGTAAAAGGTATATGGAACTTTTCACCCCAGGACTTAAAACTATCACATGATGTCGTCGTAGAAAACGTTCATCTCAGCGACAGCTTAATGGTTCTTGGATACAAAATAGCTCAACGGGGTTGATTCCGGGTCAGATTAACGTTTTATTCACGTGTCCACGGTAAGTATGCACAAACATTGGATTCCGAGACCGCGCCCGAAATCGGTCAAGCTTTCGCCCGATGTTGCTGTAATTCCAACGCAGGATTCGTCTATGTTTAAAAGAGAAGCAATGCTCTTCCTCATTTGGTTTATCATCGGGCTTATTTTCGGAACAGCACACTCTATGGAGAATGAAACATGAAGAATTGACCCGTTTAAATGTTTCAGGGCTTCCTTAAGGTATACGCGGCTGTCTGTAATACCATCGTTAAAACACATTTTATCGGCTATATCACCGAGAATATTAACACATGTGATTCCTGATACAGCGTTTGTTAAAGCATGCAAAACCACATCAGAATCACTGTTTCCCTTCAGGGGCGGGCCTTCAAAACAAACGCCGCCGAGTATCAGCTTTTTATTTTTGTTATCAGTATCAAACCTGTGACTGTCCTGGCCGATTGAAACCCTGATCATATTAAACCTCCAAAACTGCGTGGCATATAGCGGGGTTTAGGCTTCCAGAGCGTTTTTTTCCATTAGTTCAAGCAGCCTAATCAGTTCTTTTTGATCGTTCTCATTCATATCCTTTGTAACTATCTCCCGCCAGTTCGACAATAACTCGCGGATTACGGGCAAAAGTTTTTTTCCGCTTTCGGTAAGAAAGAGACTGTTTTGCCGCTTGTCGCCCGGGTATTGCTCGCGTTTTATATAACCCAGATTTTCCAGCCTGCTGCACTTTCGGGCAACACCGCTTTTATCAATTAACAAATACTCGCAAAGATTATCCTGACTGGCTCCCGGGTTCCTGTCCAGAAACAGAATAATCAAAAACATGGTCCCATGCAATTTATAACTTCGCAGATGCTCATCAAGAAAGTGCCGGCGCTGCCTTTCAAGCCGCGATATGTATCTGACGATATTTCGCGCAAAATCCTGTTTTTCGTTTTTCATGTTTATATTCCCTTAAACCTGAAGAATCCGGGAAAACCGGCATATTTCAGATTAAATAATTTATTTGAATATTTTAGATAATACCATAATTAACCGGGGCAAGCAAGTTAACCGCCCGGTGACGTTTTTGCTCGCTTTCATGGAAATTAAGGCTCGTACACGGCAGCCTTTATTGGTTGTTTTATTGACCGGTGTATGCAGAATATGTTAATATAGTTGCATAGTGCAACTTTATTATAGCGATTGATGTACGAAACGGGAGGGAATTCCTTTTGACAAAGGCCCAGTCGATTGAGCGGGATCACAGACGGAAAATGATGCTGGAAGATTCCGTTGTAAAAGTTATACCAATTGTAGCTATTCCAACGATTATAACTATGCTTATAGATTCAATATACAACATTACCGATACATATTTTGTAAGCCAGCTTGGTACAACGGCTACCGCGGCTGTCGGCGTAAACTCTTCTCTGATGCATTTGCTGCGCTCTGTTGCGATGGGCTTCGGTATAGGCGCGGCGAGCTACATATCACGCCTGCTTGGAGCAAAACGGGATGAGGAAGCCAACAGGGTGGGTACTACAACACTGATTACAGGACTTATCGCGTTAATGGTTATTTCGCTTTTAGGTTATATATTTATGCGGCCTATGGTCAAACTGCTGGGCGCGACTGATACGATAATGCCATATTCAATGGATTACGCAAGATGGATTCTGTTTACATCACCTTTTACCGCGGGCTCTGTAATATTAAGCCAGTTGCTGCGTTCCGAAGGCAGCACCAAATACTCAATGATTGGAATGGTTTCGGGCTGTATTGTGAATATAGGCCTTGACCCGATTTTTATAAGCGTACTGGGGCTTGAAGTTGCAGGCGCCGCTATTGCTACGGGAATATCTAAGTTAGCGAGTTTTATCATACTGCTTATACCTTTTTTGAAAAAGAAAACAATGCTTGATTTAAAGCTGCATTTTTTTACTCCAAAGAAAGAAATATACCTCGAAATTGCAAAAATGGGGGTACCCACTTTCCTGCGAAGCAGTATGTTAGCCGTGTCAAGTATTGTAGTTAATAATGTTGCCGGTGCATTCAGCGATTCGGCGCTCGCTGCCGTAACCGTTGCAAATAAGGTCACTCGTATAATAGGTTCGGCTATAATAGGACTTTCACAGGGATTTCAGCCTGTTGCCGGATATAACTGGGGCGCAGGGAATTACGCAAGGGTACGGAAAGCATTCTGGGCGTGTACCGTAATGGGTGTAACCGTAAGCGTAGTATTCGGTGCGCTTTTGGCGCTTTTTGCAAAACGGCTTGTCGGAATTTTCACATCATCAGATGATTTGGAGATTTTACGGATTGGTTCGTATATGATAATAACCCAGTGTATTACAATGGGATTCCATGCATGGGGAGCGATATCGAACGGCCTTTTCCAGGCTTTGGGACGGTCCGTGGGCGCCGCGATACTTGGTCTTTCACGGCAGTTGATCTGCCTATTGCCGTGTGTTTTAATATTATCAAATGTGTTCGGAGTATATGGTCTTGCTTCGGCGCAGGCCGTTTCGGACTTATTGACGTTTATAGTTGCGCTTTTAATGACTGCTGCATTGTTTCGCAGGATTAAAAAAATGGAATATGAACACAATATGCTGAAAACAGAGTGTCAGCCGGACAATATGCAGCCGCCGATTGAGCACGAGGAAGCAATCTCGATTTAGGGATTTCAACAGTCAGGTCTATAGGCTGCCCGTCTTGAAGGGCAGTTTTCCCTTGGGCAAAGCTCACAGTTTTCAAATTTTTTATCCGAGGTAAAATATATCCCCGAAGATGATTTTACCGGAATCATCAAAAAGCTGTCGGTAAGCTTAACACCGACTGTATTGGTAAAAAGGGAAAACAGTTTTTTTTGTTCGCTTATCGGCCAGTCTTTAAGGGCGCCGGGGTTCATGCAGGATAGTTTTCCGCGCAGCCTTTTTTCAGTCAAATGTTTAACCAATCCGTTGACGGCTGACTTTAACGCGAGCTGCATTATCATATCGGAAAAATATGCTTTTAGAGGGTCGGTAATACTGCCGGCCCATTGCTCGATTTCGATGCCGCATGTTGCGATATACGGAAACAGCCTGTGTGTGGATTTCGTGTTTATACTTAATAAACGGCTGTTGAAAGTTTGGCCGTCAATTACAACAGCATCTTCCGTTCTTGATTCAATATATGCTTCAATATAAACCGCCTTAGGCCTCGCAATGGAACAGGCCTCTTTCAGAAGCTGCACTGCTTCTTCAGCCTCGGATGAGCCTTCAGGAAGCTTTAGTGACAAAAGGAATTGTGAATCATTTATTTCAAACGGAATGTTTTCAAGCGCTGTTTCAATCATGCAAATTGCTCCTTTATTACATCGGCTGTTACTTAAGGTATTTTAGCGCACCAAGAACTATTATACCCGACAGCAATACGTTTGAAAAGAATTACTGCACATTCTCTCCTTGTTTCCGCGGGTCCTGGTTCGGGTGTTTCGTTTCCTAGGTCGACAAAGCACATACCATTCGACACGCTTCAGATCATGATTTACGTTTACGGAGGGGTCTCCATATCCCGGGTCGCTCATTTGCCCGCTCCACATTTACCTGTAAGCAGCAGGGCGCTGGAGCATGTCGCCCATCGTCACCGAAAGCACCCGAACCAGAGCCGCGTACCCACCGGAAAGCGGCAGCAATGCCTCGACACGTTAACCACCCGCTGGCTTTTCGGAATGAATTTGCGGGCAGAGGATCGTGGGTTATTGTTTTGAAAAACACAATAATTCTAAAAACAATTGTACAGTAGAACCTGTAAACGTCTGAACAGTACAATTATAGAAGCGGGAGATTTATGCCCCGTTGTATGATAAAATAAAATGGAAAGCATTCATCATCCGATCGCATGCTGAATGACAATATGTTCAAACAACCGGGGATGTGGTTGCAAAAATGAGTTTAAGGATTATATACGGCAGGGCGGGCAGCGGAAAAACCCGTTTTTGCCTGAATGATATAAAATCAAGGTTGGATGCGGGGGGAACACGGCCGCTGCTTCTCTTGGTGCCGGAACAGTTTACATATCAAGCCGAAAAAGATTTGATTAAAGTGCTTGGCATGGGCGGTATACTGAAAGCCGAAGTATTAAGCTTTCGCCGTCTGGCTTTCAGGGTATTTAACGAAACGGGCGGCATTACATATCCGCATGTGCATCCGGCGGGCAAGAACATGATTCTTTACAGAATCCTTGACAAACTGCGGAATAACCTTAATGTGTTTTCCGGTTCTTCCAGGCGAGAGGGATTTGTTAATACACTTTCTAATCTGATTACCGAATTCAAACGGTATAAAGTAACACCCGATGCGCTTTTGAACGTTTGCAGCGGGTTCGACGAAAAAAACCCTTTGAAGGAAAAGCTTTCCGAAATAGCCCTTGTTTATGACCTGTTTAATACGACGGTAGCTCAAAGGTACAAGGACCCGGATGACGATCTTACAATTGCGGCAAGAAACATTGCCCGCTGTGATATTTATGCCGGCTCGGAGATATGGATTGACGGGTTTTCCGGATTTACGCCGCAGGAATACGCCGTTATCGAACAGCTCATGAAAAAAGCCAAAAGGGTAAATATATGTCTGTGCACCGATTGTCTTGCCGACGATGGGGTTCTTGATAAAACCGGTGTTTTTTCCCCAATAAAGGCTTCATATGCGAGGCTTGAGAAAATAGCAAAGCAGAACGGCATTGAAATTGAGCCTGCAGTTTATTTAAAGCACATTTATCGGTTTGCTCCGGACGGCGAGCTTTCTCATCTTGAACAATACCTGTATGCTTATCCATATAAGCAATACAAAGGTAAAACACAGAGTATATCGCTGTTTTATTCTGTTAACATATACTCCGAAATAGAGGAATGCTCGAGGGATATTATCAGGCTTTGCAGGGATCGCGGGTTTCGTTACAGGGATATTGCCGTTATTACCGGGAATCTTTCAGGTTACGAAAAAATGATAGAGGTTATTTTCTCCGAGTACGAAATTCCATGCTACATCGACAGAAAAGTCGATATAGCCAATCACCCCCTTGTACGCATGATTCTGTCGATGCTTGATATATTTATTGAAAACTGGTCGTACGAATCTGTTTTCAGCTATCTTAAAACCGGCCTGACAGGCATTGATCGCAACAGGATCGACAGGCTTGAAAATTATGTCCTGGCCTGCGGGATTAAGGGGAAGCGCTGGACTGACGATAACAAATGGAATATGATACCGGAGCTGGTCCCGGATGAAACAGGCGTAGAGCCCGTAAGCGAGATGCTTGAAGATGTGAACAATACAAGGGATATGGTTGTAAACCCACTGAAAGAATTCAGATGGAAGACGAAAGGCAGGAGGAAAGCCTCCGAGTTTTGCTCAAGTTTGTATGATTTTTTATGCGAGCTCGGCGTTCCGGAGAGAATTGAACAAAGCATTGAAAAATTCAGAAAAGACGGGGATTTGAATACCGCAAACGAATACTCCCAGGTATGGAATATTGTAATGGATGTATTGGATCAGACAGTGGAAGTGATGGGTGATGAAACCTTTGGAATTGAGAGATTTTCATCGATACTCAAAATCGGTTTCGGCGAGTACAAGATTGGTTTGATTCCGCCTTCGCTCGACCAGGTGCTTGTTGGCAGCATAGAGCGGTCAAGAAGCCATGAGATTAAAGCATTATACATACTTGGCGCAAATGACGGCGTATTTCCACCCGCGGATATCGCTGAAGGCGTTCTTTCCGATCAGGAAAGGAATACGCTCAACGATGCCGGAATTGAACTTGCCGGTGATTCAAGAAAACGCGCTTTTGAAGGACAGTACATGATATATAGGACATTGACATCTTCCGCGGAATTCATAAGGATTAGCTGGCCTGTTGCGGATAACGAAGGAAGGGCGCTGCGTCCGTCAATTATAATATCACGGATAAAAAAGCTGTTTCCGGATATTACCGAAACGAGCAATGTTATACCCGAAGCGGATGACGATATGAAACTCCTGACGGGCAGGTTACCTGCCTTCAGGCAAATGATAATGATGCTGCGACAAAAAGCGGACGGAAGGGACATAAGCCCAATATGGTCTGAAGCATACCGCTGGTTTTTTGCCGACAGTGAGTACAGGGAAAAGTGTCTTGCTGTAAGGGTAGCTTTTCAATACAGGAACATAGCACAGTCCATCAGCCGCGACAGAATTGGATCGCTTTACGGCAGGCAGCTTAATTCGAGCGTATCGAGGCTTGAAAAATACTCTTCATGTCCTTTTGCTTTTTTTGTTCAATACGGGCTCGGTGCGAGGGAAAGAAAAGTGTATGCGCTGCGGCCGCCTGATATAGGCACATTTATGCACGCAGTAATAGAAAGGTTTTCAAAGCTGGTTTCCGAAAGCGGCATATCCTGGAGGGATTTCGACTTTGACTGGTGTACCGCGAGAGTTTCCGAAATAGTTGATAATATGCTTCGTGAAATGAGAGGTTCGGGAATTGCCGGATCAAAAAGGTATTCGGCGCTTACCTCAAGGCTTAAGCGCGTTATTTCAAGGGCTGTCTGGATTATGGCCAGGCATATACAATGCGGCGGTTTCAACCCTGTCGAGTACGAAGCATATTTTGGGGAAGGCGGCAAATACCCGCCGATAATAATTGAACTCGATTCGGGTGAAAAAGTTTTTCTTACCGGCAGGATAGACAGGATCGACGCTTATGAGTCAGAGAAGGGTACATACGTAAGGATTGTCGATTACAAATCGGGAAGCAGGGAATTCAGGTTATCCGATGTATTTTACGGTCTTCAGATTCAATTGGTAACGTATCTTGACGCGATCTGGGAAAGCGGGAAGTCCAATTACCTGCCCGGCGGCGTGCTGTATTTCAAAATTGATGACCCGGTTATAAAGAGAAGCGGTAGTATGTCGCCGGAGGATATTGAAAAAGCAATTTTGAAAAAACTGAAAATGAACGGGCTTCTTCTGGCCGATGTAAAGCTTATAAAGGAAATGGACCGGGCGATTGAAGGCAATTCGATGATAATACCGGCTTCAATAAATAAAGCGGGAGCTCTTGGAAGGAATACATCGACAGCTACGATGGACCAGTTTATTTTACTCAGAAGGCATGTGAAAAAACTGCTGAGGGATATATGCAATGAGATAATGAAAGGAAATGTTTCAATTAAACCATACAAGATGAAGAAAGATACCTCATGCAAATACTGCGGCTTTTTGCCTGTATGCCAGTTTGACAGTTCCCTGAAGGAAAATTCGTTCAGATTCCTTCAGGATATCGATTCGAAAAGCGTATGGAGCATTATTGAGCGTGAAAACCGGAAACAGGCTTTTGAACCTGATCAAAGGCATTTGTGATGTAACCTTAATAAAAATCCGCTGTAAAATATATAGTGACAAGCTTTAATACATACTGGCAATATATTGTACAGCGGAACTCAAAGTATATAACATCGCAAATGCCATGATCTGCTTTAAGATAGATCTGCTTTAAGATATATCACGGCAGACAGGATTAATTTGGTTTTTTGGTTATGGTGTAAAATTTTAGGTTATAAGGGAATGGTCTTATTAATGGATAGCGGCAGGAACTGGACAGCGGAACAAAAAGAAGCAATAACCGAACAAGGCTGCGATATACTCGTTTCAGCGGCCGCGGGAGCGGGTAAGACGGCGGTCCTTGTTGAGAGGATTATCAATAAAATAACTGATCCCGATAACCCTGTCGATATAGACAGGCTGCTTGTAATGACCTTTACAAACGCGGCAGCGTCCGAAATGCGGGAAAGGATTGCCGGCGCTATTACCGAAAGGCTTGAATCGACTCCCGGCTCGCAAAATATCCTGCGGCAGCTTACGCTGCTTGATAATGCGACCATTACGACGATTCATTCTTTCTGCGTTGACGTGATTCGCTCAAATTTCCAGCTTATCGGCATTGATCCCAACTTCAGGGTCGCCGATGAAACAGAAAGCCGGTTAATTAAGCTTGAAGCATTAAATGACGTATTTGAAGAGCAATACGAGAACGAAAATCCAAACTTTTACGAGCTGCTCGAATGTTACGGCGGGAACAGGGATGATCAGGCTCTCCAGGACTTGGTTTTAGACCTGTATGATTTTATGCGCAGCATTCCATGGCCTGAAGAGTGGCTGGACAGGATGTGCGGCATGCTGGATATCGCTGACGGAACGGACTTTTCACAGACATCGTGGGGGAAAGTAATTCTTCATTCGGTGAAACTTGAACTTGAAGGGATTCTGAAAATGATTGGCCAGGCGCTCGAACTCACCGGTGCAGGTTATGCCCGGGAAGGGAATGATACTGGCGTTTCACGCGGCCTGGATAAATATTATGACATATGCATCGAAGATTATAAGAATATATCGTCAATCCTCGGTTATATAAAAAACGAAGACATAAAGTGGGACGACGTTTACGGCCAGCTTAGGGGAATTTCGTTCAAGGCGCTGCCCCGCGCGGGTAAGGATACCGACACGGAAAAACGGGAGAAAATAAAGAAATTAAGGAATGATGCCAGGGCGGGAATAAAAAAACTGCGCGAAAAGGTCATTACGGCCTTATCGGATGAAATTGCGTCCGACCTGAAAATGGTATACCCGAAAATAAAAACGCTCTGCGGCCTTGTAAACATGCTTTCGGAAAAATACGCGCAGAAAAAAGCCCGAAGGACGCTGGTCGATTTCAATGATCTCGAGCATTTCTGTCTTGAAATACTGTCGCAAAAAACCGCTGACGGTACGCTTAAACCGTCCGAAACCGCGCTGAACTACAGGGAAAAGTTCTCTGAAATACTTGTTGATGAATACCAGGACAGCAATCTCGTCCAGGAAATCATAATCAACATGATATCGGGAAAGGGAGAAAAAGGACCGAACGTGTTTATGGTAGGAGACGTAAAGCAGAGCATTTACCGTTTCAGGCAGGCAAAGCCAGAGCTCTTTCTCCGGAAGTACAATACGTATTCAATGGAAAAAGGCAGCCCTTCCAGGAAAATACTTCTTTATAAGAATTTCAGGAGCCGCTCTGAAATATTGGACGCGGTTAACTTTATATTCAAGCAGGTAATGTCGGTTGAGGCGGGAGAAATTGATTATACCGATGCGGAGCGTTTAAACTGCGGGGCGGTTTTTCCGGGATATGACGAAAAAGACATTACTGCCGGAGGCAAAACCGAACTTCACCTGTTTATCGGCGGCAGCGGCAGCGACGCTATTGATGACGGCAAACACGATACTGATGAAGAAAAAAAGGATGAAGACGGCGAGCCGGAAAACAACGAGATTCTTGACAATATACAGTATGAAGCAAGGCTTACGGGGCAAAGAATCATTAATTTAATGAAACCGGATGAAAACGGGAGATATTTCTGCGTTTTGGACCGCGCGGACGGAAAATACCGGAAAGTCAGGTACCGTGATATCGTGATACTTCTGCGTACGACAAAGAACTGGGCGGAAGTCTTTGTCAACGAATTATCGATGATGGGCATACCTGTTTTTGCCGATACCGGGACCGGTTTTTTTAAAACAGTGGAAATCCTTGTCATGATGTCGCTTCTCCAGGTTATTGACAATCCGCTGCAGGATATTCCGCTGCTTTCGGTGCTTCGTTCGCCGATAGGCGGTTTTACGACAGATGAGCTTGTAGATGTAAGGCTTGCCGCGAAGAAGAAGCCTTTGTTTGAAGCGCTGCAGGTACTGGCTCAAAGCGGCCATGGAGAAACGGCGCGAAAGGCGCTGGAGTTTGTTCAAAAACTGAACAGGTACAGGGAAATGGCCCAATACATGCCTGCGGATAAATTAATTTGGCGGCTGTATACCGAAACGGGCTACTATGGAATGGTAGCCGCGATGCCTTCCGGGGAGCAGCGCCAGGCAAACCTCAGGCTGTTGTTCGAATACGCGCGCCGGTTCGAAGAAACAAGTTATAAGGGTTTGTTTAACTTTATAAATTTCATAGATAAAATAAAAAGCAGCAGAAGCGACTTCGGAAGCGCGAAAATACTGGGCGAGAATGAGAATGTCGTCCGTATTATGAGCATCCATAAAAGCAAGGGGCTTGAATTTCCGGTTGTGATAGCAGCGGGCTGCGGGAAGAGGTTCAATCTCCAGGATGTTAATAAAAACATTCTCCTGCAACAGGAACTTGGTTTCGGTCCTGAAGCGGTAGATGCAAATACCAGGCTTTCGTGGCCTACGGCGGCGAAGATTGCAATTAGGGATAAGCTCAGGGCGGAAACGCTTTCCGAAGAAATGCGCATCCTGTATGTTGCGCTTACGAGGGCACGCGAGAAGCTTATAATTACCGGCACAGTGAGCAATATTGAGCAGGCGGCGGAAAAATGGACGGATATCGCCCGGGTTCGTGAAAACAGGCTATCCGGCTATGATATGCTGAAAGCCTCAAGCTTTCTTGACTGGATCTGTCCCGCGCTGATAAGGCATAAAAATTGTGCCGGTTTCAGGGAAAGCATCGGATGTACCGGCGATTTCCATACAAAATTGATAGATGACCCTTCAGGATGGCTGATAAAATTGTGGGATAGATCCGATATTGAGAGCATCACGATTTTGGAGGAGCGTAGTGAATCGGAATTCATAAAATGGCTTGACAGCCTCGAGCGGGAAGAAAGCATTCCGGGACAGGCCGAAGAGGTATCAAGAAGGTTAAGCTGGGAATATCCTTATTCAAAAATTTCAAAAGTTCCTGCCAAGGTTTCGGTGACCGAGCTTAAGAGGAGGTTCAACACCGCCGTTTCGGAGGATACGCGTCCTATTCCGGAATATCTTCCGTCGCTGAATAAAAAGCCTGTTTTCTTAATGAAAAAAAAGGGTCTCAGCGCCGCGGAAAAAGGGATCGCACTTCATTTCGCAATGCAGCATCTTGATTATTACGACAGCGATATTGAATCGCAGATTGAATCAATGGTTAAAAAGGATTTATTAACGCCGCAGCAGGCGCAAAGCATTGACACCGATAAGATCCGCCGATTTCTTTCATCGCCTGTCGGCTTAAGGATGCTTGCTTCGGCAAAAATATACCGCGAAGTACCGTTCAATATTGAAATACCGTGCCATGAGCTTTATCCTGAAATAGATAAAGATCCGTTCAGAAGCGAAACTATTCTTCTGCAGGGAATAATCGATTGTTATTTTGAAGAAACGGACGGAATTGTCCTGGTTGACTACAAGACCGATTACGTTACGTTAGATATGCTTGAAACGATAAAAGAAAGGTACCGAGTACAGATTCATTATTACGCAAGGGCGCTTGAGATGCTGACCGGGAAGAATGTAAAGGAGAAATATATATATCTTTTCCATATGGATAAGCTTCTTGACATATAATTATGCGTCACCTCATATATACAACGCATGACCTGAAATATTACCCGTATAATACGGCGGGAACCTGCCGAAATAACCCGATTTTTAAGGTACGGTTTTTTACTGTTATTGGCATAATTCATCTAATTTTCAGGCGTTTATCGATTTTATTTCATTACTTAAAAAAGTGACAAAACAAAAAGTAACCCATATTGACAAGAAAAATATAGTATATTATAATAAAAACATAAAATGTGTGCGCACACAATACCAAATATTTTTAGGAAAAAACAGAAGTTATCGTACACGAAAGAAAAAATTGAAAAATTTACAATTTGAATCGTTAACGTACACAAAAATGTAAAAAGAAAAGATCTTACCGGCATTGTAACAGCAAAAGGCAGCAAAAGAGTCACAGAACAACAAAATACTATTGTGTAGTCGGATTTAGTTGTACTCGGCATATACAAGGGATGCTGACGTATGACTATTAGAAAGGAGCACCATGGAAAGAGCAGAGATATTGGTTGATTTACGTAAAGAATCAGGCATTGTCGATCGCAAATTATTCGGACATTTCATGGAACATGCATTCGGTAATATTTACGGCGGGATTTATGATCCGGGAAACAAAAATGCCGGTCCGGACGGTCTAAGGGAAGATGTCATTAAACTGCTGAAAAGAGTGCGACCCTCGATTCTTCGTTATCCTGGAGGAAATTTCGTATCAAACTATCATTGGGAAGACGGTATAGGTCCAAAGGAAAATCGCAGGGTAATGTTTGATTACGCCTGGCAGGCCGAAGAAAGCAACCAGTTTGGAACAGTTGATTTTATTAATCTGTGCCGTAAGCTTAATGCTGAACCATGTATCTGTGTAAATATGGGAACCGGTACTATCGAAGAAGCAATGCACTGGGTTGAATACTGCAATGGCACGGAGAATACATATTATGCGAACCTTCGCAGACAGCACGGCTATGAAGAACCCTTCAATGTGAAGTATTGGGGACTGGGCAATGAAGTATACGGCGATTGGCAAATGGGTTACAAAAATGCTGAAGATTATGCAAAAGCAGCGTTTGAATTCGCAAAAGCAATGCTATGGGTAGACAGCAGCATAAAACTTATAGCTTGCGGGTATGAAAAAAATTCTGACTGGAATACCGTTGTGGTAAAAAAACTGAATTACCTGATCGACTACGTATCTGCACATCATTATTCTGTGGGTTGGGGAATATTCGACAAGGAAAATTATCTGCAATGCATGTACATTTCCGAATATATGCAAAAGCTTACCGATGTTACGGTCGCAGCCATCAGAACCGCAACAAACGATAATAAGAACAGGATAAAGGTTGCCTGGGATGAATGGAATATGTATGGCTGGAAAATAGATGGAATAAATGACGACCTTAACTACACGCTGCAGAATGCTATTGTTACTGCATCAGTCCTAAATATGTTTATACGAAATTGCAATACGGTAGGCATGGCGAATTACTCAACTTTTTTAAACATTAACGGCGCAATCAGGGTTGATGGCGACGAAGTCGTGTTACGTCCTCAATACCACGTGTTTGACCTTTTAAGCAACAATACGGGAGAAAACTATTATCTCACAGAGGTAGCCAGTAATACCTTTTCTATCGTAGAACCACGGGATCCGAAGTCAGAAAGAACCAGGCCAAGGCTGAAACTGGATCATATTGACAGTTCTCCGCCTCAAACAGTAGAAGCGAAGTATATAGATGCTGTTGCAACCGGGGATAAAGATGGCAGCTTATACATATCGCTTGTCAACAAGCATCCCGATGAGGATATTGATGTAGAGATATATTTTCATGGGAAGGATATCGCGCAAAACGGCAGTGAAGCTTATGAAATTTACCATGAAGATGTAAAAGCGGCCAATACTGTTTCTGATCCGGAAAATGTCAAGATCAAAAGGGTAGAAGCACCGGTTGTATCAAATGGATATTGCAATTACCGGGCAAAAAAACACTCAATAAACCTTTTAAAGTTTAAAGTAAGCAAATAAGCTCCTGTTTTGCATTACAGCGAGTTGACCACGATACCGTCTTTATTTTACTGATTACCGTACAAAATTGGCAGTAAAACGGATACTGCGGTATTCACAAAATAATTAATAGCTTTGGGGGAGGAAAAGTTCTATGAAAAAGCTGATCAGAAACATCTCATTCATTCTCGTACTGGCGATGCTGGTGGCCTTGTTTGCCGGATGTTCCGGAAGCAAGACCGGGGATTCTGCGAACAACGACAGCCAAACGGGAGCGACAACAAACGATCCTGGCAATGGTACTTTGACCAAGCCGTACACAGCCCATGTTATATGCTCGAGATCCATGGACGACAAAGGCGATTACGGCTATGTGTTTGGACGTGTACTCACAGAATACCAGGCCGCAAATCCCAATTTCAGTTTCGACTATGAAGTTGTCCAGCAAATGGATATACCCGGGAAAATCGCACTATTAATTGCATCCGATGATGTGCCGGATTTCTTTGTAACTGAAGCAGGGGGCGCAATGGAAGCAATTATTGAATCCGGCGGCATAGTTAACATAACATGGAAGAGGCACTTAAGGTTTTAGGATTTGACTATGATGAAATAGTATCAGAGGGAGCAAAGGCTGGAATTGCTGTATTAAACGACAGACCCTATTACTATCTTCCGACTCGTTATGCAATAAGCGGTGTTTAGTACAACAAGGAGATTTTCAACAAGTATAACTTGAAGCATCCCGAAACGTGGGAAGAGTTTGTCGATATTTGTGAAACTCTGAAAAAGAATGGTATACAGCCCATGGCATGCGGCGGAGCTGCACAATGGCCGGTCACCCGCTGGATTGTTCTGGCAATGACAATGTACTTCTTTGGGGTCCCAGGGATGATGCGCCGCTGGAGGATGGTTTGCGTACCAGGGATACCCAATGTGGTTTGTTTGCTACGGGTAAGGTTTTGAGGAGGTTTAATGTACCGTTTACTTATATCGAAAACAGCAGAATAACGGATGATGTATTTAAAAACGGGTTCAGGAATTTTATTGCCGTGTGTGCGGCAGTCAGGGATTTTAATAATACCAGGATACTCCAAATAGCTCCGAGGCCTGCGGCATTTTGGACAGTTATATGCAATGAAGGAGAATTATTGGAAAAGTTTGGGATACAGGTTTTTCCCGTTACGCTCGTTGACATAGCAAATAATGTATATAAAGTGCTTGACAGGAAAGACAGTCAATACAAGGTAACGTTAAATAAAATAAAAAATGTAATGGACATTTCGAAGGTACCCTATGAGGATGTAGAAAAGCTGGTTGCATTAAAAGTTGTCATCAGCGATTTTTGCAAAGAATACAAATGCAACAGTGCTGCTATTCAATGCTGGAATGCACTGCAAGACAGCCTGGGAATCATGCCGTGCATGGTCAACGGACTTCTGACTGAAGAGGGAATACCGGTTGTTTGTGAAATGGATATTCACGGCGCGATAACGGCTGTTTTATTACAAGCTGCGTCGCTGTACTCTTCACCTATATTTTTTGCTGACTTAACAGTAAGGCACCCGACCAATGACAATGCGGAGCTTTTATGGCACTGCGGCAATTTCCCGCCGTCTCTTGCGAAAGAGAATGCGAAAAAAGAATTGGGCAGACATTTTATTTTCCCTACACATATGCCTGGCACAGGTGAATGGGAGATTAAGGGCGGCGACATAACCATTTGCCGTTTTGACGGTGACCACGGTGAATACAGGCTCTTTGCGGGTGAAGGCAAAGGAACGGAAGGACCGAAAACGAAAGGGACATATGTATGGTTTGAGGTCTCAAATTGGCCGGAATGGGAACGCAAGTTAGTTGAAGGTCCGTATATTCACCATTGTGCGGGGGTCCACGGCACTGTAGCAGCGGTATTGAAGGAAGTATGCAAATATATCCCCGGGTTGAAGGCGGATTATGTAGAATAAGCCATAACAACCGGACTATTCTGCGCGCAGTATTACAAGGGTAAAATTGAAAGGTTAATGTAACACGTATTTAATATTTTTGCGCATTGATAAAAACATTCACATCAATGCCGCATATGCAGCGTACTTCAAAAACTAATATGATAGGGTGATAATTGTTGGCGGTAACAATTAAAGATATTGCAAGAATTTGTAATGTGTCGGAAGGTACGGTAGATCGTGCACTTAATAACCGTAAAGGAATTAATCCGAAAACAAAGGAGAGAATCCTGCAGGTAGCCAAGCTATTTCAGTATAAACCAAACAGCGTGGCACGAAGTCTCGCGACAGGCACAACAAAAACCATAGGTATTATTTGCTTTGATTTATATAATAACTTTTTTGCAGAGCTTATTGATATTGTTGAAGAAGCGGCTAAAAATAAAGGTTACTTCATTAATTTGATACTTTCACACGGAGACGTTGAAAAAGAACTGGAAGGTATCGAGTATCTTGCGAGCCGCAGGGTAGACGGTTTGATTATTTTTCCTGTCGGCCAGGGGACTGAATATATTAATAATTTGAAGCGCCTTAAAATACCTGTAGTGACAATATACAACAAGATATCCGATGATTTTGTTTACATAGGCGTAGATGACAGGAAGATCATGAAAGAAGCAGTACATCTTATGGCATCGAAAGGCTACGAGCGGATTCTCTTTTATACCGTTAACCTGTCATCAAAGAGGTCGCAGGGAATAAATGTATATTCCCTTGAACAGCGTTTATTGGGTTACCTGGACGGTTTGAATGAAACAGGAATCCAGGAACAGCCGATAATTATAGAAGGCAAGGCTATTGAAAAATTGCTGCCTGTACTTTTGGATAACGCACAGGGCTTTAAGACCGGTATTCTATGCACATGTGATACATATGCGCTTAATGCCTTGGAATACTGCAAAAAAAACGGAATTAAGGTTCCGGACCAATTGGGAATAATGGGCTTTGATAACATCGACATGCTCAAATATATTACACCGAGACTTGCGACGGTGGAATATGACGAAAAACTTTTGGGATATAAACTGTTCAATGTTTTATATGATTTGATCAAGGGAAGGGAAATATCAAAAAATCTTATAAACGATCATTTGTTTATTGAGGGCGAATCACTTTGATGGAGTTTTAATAACTTAAAAGATCGATTTGCTTTATTCCGTCTTCAATCAATTACGATCTGCGGAAAGCGGCGTCTTCCGAAGAAATTCGTTAAAAACGCAGGAAGAGGAGAATACAGGATGCATGCGATTTTGGCATTTACACCGATACTTTTGGCAATAATACTTATGGTTTGGGCAAACTGGCCGGCTAATAAATCACTTCCGCTGGCACTGCTTTTAACCGGAATAATCTCTTTTCTTGTATGGAAAATGGATATACGGAATATTTTTGCTTACTCAATATTCGGTGTTTTGAAATCCTTTGATGTATTAATAACAATTTTCGGTGCGATACTCATTCTTTAATACGTTGATAAAATCAGGAGCAATGGCTGTGATAAACAGCGGATTTGACAGCATTACAAAAGATCGCAGAATACAGGCTATAATAATTGGATGGATGTTTGGGGCTTTTGTCGAGGGAGCGGCAGGTTTTGGGACTCCTGCCGCGCTTGCAGGACCGCTTTTAGTCGGTCTTGGATTTCCACCGCTTGCCGCGGCAATGGTCGCCCTTATTTACAACAGCACACCTGTTGCGTTTGGTGTTGTCGGAACGCCTACACTTGCTGCGATAACTTCGGTAACGGGTAATCTTGAAAATATCGGAGCGGATGTCAATGCTTTCGGGATGGCTTTGACAAAATATGTAGCTATAACACATGGGATAGTTGGAGTGATTATTCCCTTCCTTGGCATTGCGATGCTGACGAAATTTTTCGGAAAAGAACGCTCATTTAAGCCGGCGCTGGAAATATTGCCATTTGCGATATTTTCCGGTTTAGCTTTTGTTATACCATATGTTTTAATGGCAATATTGTGGGGAAATACATTTAAACAGATAACAGGACCTGCCGTAGCTTTGTTTGCGGGTGTGGCGATGGTCCAGTTAATGCTGAATTCGTATGTAAACAACTCCGGGTTGGACAGTATGCTGACAGTTATGGCGAAGTCTTTTGCCAATGCAGGAGGAGTAATATATCCATTTATTTCACCATTTATTGGGGTGTTAGGTGCGTTTGTATCCGGTTCCAATACCGTTTCAAACATACTGTTCTCTTCACTGCAGTTCGAAACGGCGTCAATTTTGGGTATGCCGGAAGTGCTCATTGTAGCCCTGCAGGTAATTGGAGGTTCTGTCGGCAACATGATATGCGTTAACAATGTTGTGGCAGCGTGTGCTACCGTTGGAGCAATCGGAGTTGAAGGCAAGATAATAAAAAGAAATACAATAACGACGTTAATATACGGTATCACCGCGGCTATTGTAATTTCGGTATTAATCTACGCCAAATTCAATCCGATGCCTTTATAACAATAATATATAAAGCTTACTGCAGAAGCTGGGCACGATAAGTACAAAATAGGGGGGCGGGCTCAGCTTCTTTTTATATATTACAAATTTTTAGTATGCTTCAAATGGTAATTCGTGTGGTGAAGAGGTTCATTCCAGGCTGCGGCAGACATACCGTAATGCATTAAGAGAATACCTTACTAAATAGTTTCGCCTTCAACGATGTTATAATCAAGGAGAATCTCCGGTGGTACCTGTTTTCCGTTTATCAGATCGAACAGCGTATTAAAAACCAGTTCTCCCATTTTTTCAACATGGTATTCTATTGTTGTAAGGCGCGGCTTAATATATTTTAATACATCGATATTATCGTATCCCATTATTCCCAAATCTCCGGGAATTGAATAATTCCTTTCTCTGAAATATCTCATTACCTCCAGTGCATATGTGTCGTTAACACACAACATGGCCGTTTTTTGTGACAGGTCGAGATTTTTGAACGCCCTGTAAAAATCCATACCTTCAACTATCAGCGGATCATGATTAATACCATATGCGCGCAGACCGTTAATATATCCATTCAGCCTTCTTTTAAGCGTGTAGACATTTAAACCGTTTTTCTCCTGGATGCCGATGGCAGGCGTTATAAAATAAATTCTCTCATAACCTTTGGATTTAATGTATTTTACAGCGTCGGACATCGCACTGCAGTCGTCTACGCTTATATGTGCAAACTCATCGCTTATTTTATTATATATTGTTACAACAGGTCTTTTTATGCTTTTTAAATACTCAACATATCTTTCCCCTATTCCCACGGGGAATATAATGATGCCGTCTACGAGTCTCTCAACCAGGTATTGTATGCCGTCAGTTTCTTTTTTCCTGTCCCGGTGAGTAAGGATCAGGTTTATGAAATACCCCTTGCTTTTTGCGTTTGCTTCAATAATGTCTATCAGTGATGTAAAAAAATTATTATACAGGTCAAAACAGATGATGCCAATGGTCATCGTCCTGCCTGTTGCTAAACTCTGCGCAATTCTGTTCGGCTTATAGTTAAGAAGCTTTGCTGCTTCCAATACGCGCCTGCGTGTTGATTCTTTAATGCCCGGGCGGTTGTTGATTGCCCTGTCGACAGTACCTTCTGATACTCCGCAGTGTCTTGCGATATCTTTAATCGTAATATGCAATTTTACCTCACTCCATAAAGACCATATTACCCTTTGATAAGTAATAACGGGGATGTATTGTGAAATATACTGTTTTTTGGCGGAATCAATAATAATATAGCATTTCCCGACAAGATTTGTCAATTTGCGGATTTACTTATGCCGTGTTCTCCATAAATAAAAAGCACCCGTTTTCCAGGTGCCTGTATTACGATTGTTTTGGGACATTTTATTTAAGCTCGGCGCGTGAGGCTTTCCACAACGGATATACAGTACGAATGATCTTGTTAAAATTCTCGGCATTCCATGCACTCCTGCCAATAAACAACCCGTCAATATCCGGCATGCTGATCAGGTCTGCTGCGTTCTGGTTATTGACACTCCCCCCGTATAAAATGGGTATGGAATTTCCCGTTGTTTCGCCAAATAACCTGCAGAGAACGCCTCTGATCGTCTTATGCTTCATAGCCGCATATTCCTTTGTTGCAGGTATGCCATTGACGCCTATTGCCCATACGGGCTCATAAGCAATCCACAAATTCCCGGCCTGCCGGGCGCTTATACCGTGCAATCCGATTTTTAACTGCATGCTTAAGACTTCATCACTAATATCGTAGTTCTTCTGTTCAAGAGTCTCGCCGATACACAATAATGCCTTAAAATTATGCTTCAGAGCGCATTTAACCTTCAGATTTTCCTGCTGATCAGTTTCTCCGAATATATGACGCCTTTCGGAATGGCCTATCTCTATAATGCCTGTTCCGACCTCTTTCAGCATTATTGGTGAAATCTCTCCTGTAAACTGACCGCTCTCTTCCCAGCACATATTCTGGGCGCCCAGGGAAATTCTGCTGCCTCTTTCTCTCAGCAGTTTGCCGGCACTCTCCAATGACGTAAATGACGGTATAACAAACAATTCCACATCGTCCCAGTCAATATCCGAAGTCAGCGTGATTAGATCGCTGAGATATTCAAGTGTCTCCGAAATGGTTTTATACATTTTTGTGTTTGTGCCTAAAAATAACTTCTTTTTTATCATTATTGCGCAGCCCCCAGGATCTTCATATTCTGCTTTTCTATATTTGTAATAGCCTCTATCTTCGGAGTAGAAGGCCTATCCTTATATGTCAGGGTGAGCCACTCTCCCAGTATCTTTTTAGCAAGCTCATGTCCTATTACCCGTTCACCCATGCACAGTACATTACAGTTATTGCTTAAAACCGACCGCTCCGCTGAAAAGTTATCGTGACATACCGCGGCACGGATACCAAAGAATTTATTTGCCGCTATTGCCATACCGATTCCTGTGCCGCAGACCAAAATACCCTTTTTCTTATAACCGCTTTCTATGATTGCCTTACATACTTTTGCCGCGATATCCGGGTAATAAGTGTTGTCCTCCCTGGAATAGAATCCGACATCCTCTACATATACATCGTTTTTTTTCAAAAAATCAATTAGCACATTCTTTAAATTAATAGCCGCGTTATCACAACCGATTACAATTGTGTCTGCCATTGCAATTATGCCTCCTTTTGTTTCTCTGCCCATTTTCTCATTGCCCGGAACATCAGGTATACGCTTGTAGCCCCGGCGTCCTGGCAGCCTATTGACCTTTCCATTAAAGACTTTGCACGTCCAAACCTGGCAACATAGTTTTTTGTTGCCAGCATGCCCTGCTCAGCCGCCAACTCACCGGCTGACAGCATTCCTCCGAAGTCCTTGTTGCCGGCAGAATAATCTGCCATTGCGCGGACTGCAGGTTCAAATGCATCGACCATTGTTTTGTCACCAAGCTCGGCTTTGCCCCTGCGCTTTATCATGTTCAGGCTCTTTTCCATCATTTTCGCAAACTCATCGGCAGTAAGCTCGTCCTCTTTACCGGAATCTTTTTGTCCTCCAAGGAATATCGCGCTGAAAATAACACCGGATGCTCCGCCCATGGAGTTCAGCATAGCCATACCAACATCCCTGAAAAGATCGTTTATGGAAGCATACTGTTTTTGCTCGATAGTATTTTTTACATTTGTGAACCCGGTCTCCATACCTATTCCATGATCACCATCGCCGATTTTTTGATCAACTTCGGTTAAATATGCCTTGTTATCGATAATTTCTTGGGCTATATACAATATCATTTCCTTAACTTGATTAATATTAAGCTTGTCCATTTGCAGCACCCCTTTTATTAACTTTTATATTATGAAATGGTTGCCGGCCGCAGCCTTAATAATATTAACGGGAAAAATTGTTTCAGGCACCGTTTCAACCGGGAGGGAGCAGAGGATATTGCCTGAAAAATCCAACAATGAGCGGTCTTTAGTGTTATAACTCCCGCCCGGTTTTTGTAATATGCATCCGATATATATAGAGGTGAGAGACATTTTCCGCCTCGCAAGCAATTTATATCTTGATATAATAAGGGCTCCAGCAAGGCATATCATAATATTTCTTCAATTCATCATCGAGCCTGAAGAGAGTGATGGAGGCTCCGGCCATCTCCTGGGATGTGATATACGAATTGACTTCCATATCGTATATTATGATCCCTTTTTCCTTTAATTTTTTGGCAAGCTGTCTGTTCATTATGTATAATTCAGCCAGTGTTGTGGCCCCAAGTCCGTTTACGAGAGTACATACAAGGTCTCCTTTTTTAATTGCCGAATCCTCGATCAATTTTTCCAGCAGCACGTCCACTATTTCATTTGCGGGCAATAATTTTATACGTTTTATCCCGGGCTCACCATGGACGCCCATACCGAATTCAATCTCATCGTCAGGAAGAGTGAAAGAAGGCTTGCTCTCGCCAGGTATCGCTCCGCCTGAAAGCGCAACGCCGATACTGAAAGTATTGTCCGGCTTTCGCCGTAACACGATATGATTCATCAAGATCAAGTCCTGCCCCGGTAGCCGCACCTCCAATTTTTATCACAAATACATCTCCGGCTATACCCCTGCGATCCTCGATCCTCTCTTTCGGTGCGGATGCTACATCATCCCATACCCTTACCGTACGGCTTTTAACCCCAAAATCTTCGAGCATGTCTGCCGCCATATCAAAGTTCAGGTTATCACCGGCATAGTTACCATAAACAAAAAGGACTCCTTTTCCCTTATTGACCGATAATGCCGTCTGCATAATCGTATTCGGATCAGGGGATGCAAATATATTACCGCACGCAGCGGCATCTGCAAGATTTTTTCCGACAAACATGCTGAAAAGGGGTTCATGCCCGCTGCCTCCGCCAATAACAAATGCAACTTTATCCGGTATTTCTTTGCAGCGGATAGCTTTAACCCCGGCTACCCTTTCATATTTATGCCCATATGCCTCCAAAAAGCCTTCTATTGTTTCAACTGGTACATCTGTTGGAGCATTGATAATTTTTTTCATCTGATAACCTCCATATCCATGAGCTGTGTACAATTATGATTGAATTGACACTATCAAAACAGCCAACAAAATTTTTGTGCCCGCACACGATCCTTGTTTATAGTTTACATCACGATAAAAAACTTGTCAACCACATTTTCAAAACAGGGATGACGTCTCTCTGATCGGTTTATGATAATGTTTTATTGTACCGCACGTGATTATGTCCCACCTGAAAGTATAGTATAATAAAACTTTTATATCTTCTGTGCGAGGGGTCGGTTACAATAAAGAAAGGTTGAATTGACAATGTGTTGTTTATGGTTTATCATCATTTTTGCACGTTACTTATAAACAGCACGGTGAAATTGCGTTGCAATTTCACCGCACCGGGCCGCAAAGGCAAACCGTTAAGACAGGCAAGCGGTCCCGGATACAGCAAAGCGGACTGAATTAAATTATCGGAAGGAAGTACTGATTTGTATTTATACGACGTTCATGTACATACATCTGAAACAAGCCTATGCGGAAAGGTCGACGCGAAAACCCTTGTTCATATGTATAAAAATGCCGGGTATCACGGCCTGGTTATAACCGATCATTTTCACGGGGATTATTTTAATACCCTTGCCGGTTCATGGAAGGACAGGGTTAATGAATATTTGAGAGGATACCGGATTGCGCTGCAGGAAGGCAGAAAGACCGGCATTAATGTGATTCTGGGGATAGAATTAAGGTTTGAAGAAAACTATAATGATTATCTTATTTACGGGATCGATGAAGATTTTTTGTTTAAAAACGAGTATCTTTACAGGATGAACATAAAAACATTCCACGATTATGTACGTGAAACCCCGGTTTTGATATACCAGGCTCATCCTTTCAGGGCAGCCGTTTTCCTCGAAAAGCCCGAATACCTTGACGGGATTGAGGTGTATAACGGTAACCCCAGGCATGAGTCCCGCAATGAAAAGGCAGCCGAATACGCAAAGAAACACAGTCTTAAAATGATATCCGGTTCCGACTTCCATCAAGTCATGGATCTGGCTCGCGGAGGAATAGTTCTGCCCGAAGCGCCGAAGGATTCAATGGAGCTTGCGAATATGCTGGCCGAGGGGAATGTAATAAGGCTGATTCAGAATAATTAGCCGGTATTATATTTTCGGGAGGAAGTTTGATATGGGTATAAAGAAACTGACGGAGATGCTTTTAAACAGCCGCTATGTGGTATTTTTCGGCGGGGCCGGTGTATCAACTGAAAGCAATATCCCCGATTTCAGGAGCGAAAGCGGTATTTACAATACGATAAAAAATTACGGCCGGCCGCCTGAAGTAATTCTCAGCCATTCGTTTTTTATTTCCAAACCCGAAATATTTTATGATTTTTATAAAAACCATATGATTTACTCCGACGCGAAGCCGAATAATGCGCATATTGCCCTTGCAAAGCTGGAACAAAGGGGGATACTGAAAGCGGTCATAACGCAGAATATCGACGGATTGCACCAGGCTGCCGGAAGCAGGGAGGTTCTTGAGCTTCACGGTTCCATATACAGGAACTACTGTATGAAATGCGGAAAGAAATATGATCTCGTATACGTTATGTCGTGCCCCGGACCGTATCCTGCCTGCGATAAATGCGGCGGCATTGTGAGGCCGGATGTTACCCTTTATGAAGAAAGCCTCGATATGCGCATACTGAACAAATCGATATCACATATCGCGAAGGCCGATATGCTTATTGTGGGAGGAACGTCTCTTGCTGTTTATCCTGCCGCCGGGCTGATTGATTATTATAAGGGGGATAAGCTGGTTTTAATCAACAAATCGTCGACACCGTATGACAACCAGGCCGATATCGTTATTCACGATTCAATCGGAAAGGTTTTGGGCGATGTAATAAGCCGCCTATAGCCGGTTGCCTGCGTATGCCTGTTATTATAGTTGAAAAAATTGATGTGACCGCTGCAATAATAAGAATATCAAATATGAAATTAAACAGAAACAATTGCTTTGCGGTATCGGCTTCGCCGTTTCCGATATAAGGCATAGGAAACTGCAGAAAGCCAATGCCCGCAACAACCCAAAAAAGTTCAATTTTTAAACGGAGGCGCAGAACGGATTTATTTTTTATATACTTCAAGACTGAAAAAAACAATACGACAGCCGTAAAAAGAATAATAAAAACCAGTTGTTTGGGGAAATACCTGTTTCTTAATTCAGACCAGAATGTAAACCTGTTGAATTGATAGGTATAACTGTTTATCGCGCCTTTTTCATATTTGCCGAGAGAAGTTTGAGTTTGAAAACTCTGAGATGCCGTATATTCCAACCCTTTTATAAGCCTTCCGGGGTTTAGAAGATAAAATTTTAACAGCTTAAAGTTGCTTATTTTCCGGTAAAACTCCTCTTCCGTAATTTTCGACCAAGGCACGTATTTTTCATATTCTTCGGCAGGAAGATATGCATGTTTCCCCGATTCAACCGCGAGGTCGGCCGAAAGTCCGAGCATTTCCAGGTCTTTTTCCGTATTATCGGAATTTTTTAAAATACCATAAAAAACGGAATTATATTTAGTATCCTTGCCGCAGGTATTATTAAGGTCAATATATATGCCTCCGCAGTAATAAATAAGCAGAATTACCGGCAGAAAAACACAAAGGCGCATTTTATCGTTGTGAAAACTTTCTTTTTTTGCCCATGTAATTCTGACGATCATATAAATAATGAGAGGCAGGGATGGAATACACTGCAGTTTTGATCCGGTGAAAAGAAGGGATGCAAAAAACAGAAGCAAAAGTTCTTTTAGCCTCGGATTCCTGCTTTTGATTAAGAATAAACAGCATGCCGTAAATATAAGCAGGCCAATAATCATCATTGGTTCTCCATACAGGCTGTTGAACCAGATCAGATAATTGCCGTCCAGCAGTACGAACATCGAAATCAACCCGCTAAAAATAAATGTGGATTCTTTCTTTATTTCAAGCAGGTTCAGGCATAATATGATTGACAAAATATACAATAAACAGTAAACAGCCGACAGTATATGCGTATTAAAAGTATCCATGCCGGATATCCGGCATATGAGTTTCGCCGCGGCAACAGGATAAATCATGCTCGTTGTCGGTATTATGCCGGCAAACCGAAGAGGACTGATACCTGCCATATCATATTCTTTAATGACATAGCGGAAAAAATGCGAACCGGAATCAGTAGTCATACGAAGACCAACAACCCCCATAACCCTTTGAAAATCGCCCTGATCGGCAACACCCGGGAATGGGGGTGTATAAAGGACATATATAGATATTGCGCAGGCAAGTACAAATAGCAAACTGCAGCTTAAAAACCTTGTACTTAAGCGTTTTTCCGGCGCTGTTTTTATGCGGAACACCTTGATACTTTCTCCTGATTATTTACTGCTACATTAGTGTTTCCGCTTTGCATCCCTGTTAAACGCACAGCAGCGGGTAAAATGTCTAGTTCCAGTAGACGACCAGTTCGTCAACGGATTTCTTTTGACGTTTTATCGCGGGTTCTTTCGGGTAGCCCAGCGTAGTAAAAATAATCGGTTCGAGATTGCTGTCAAGTTTCAGGACTTCACGCGCGGCGTCGGGATCAAAAGCTCCAATCCAGCATGTTCCCAGGCCAAGAGCGGTGGCGGCAAGAACGATATGATCCATAACGATGGCGGCATCTATTTCGGAAAAATCCCTATGGCCTTTGCGGGCTTCGTATACATCCTTCATAGCACAAACACAGAGAACATAAGGAGCTTCGACAAACCACCCGGGTGGATAGATTTTATTAAGTTCCTTCTCGTGACCGGCCGTTTTTACTACAATTACTTTAAATGCCTGCATATTTCTCGCGGTTGGAGCCTTTACAACGGTTTCCAGTATTTTATTAAGTTTCTCGGGTTCAACGGGATCCGGTTTATAGGAGCGAATGCTGCCTCTTGAATTAACAACGTCAAAAAATTGCATATATATTCCCCCTCTTTACGTAAATGATATCATACTAAATGAAATTATAGCACAACGGATGGGAATTAGTAAAACTTGCTTCAAACCCGTTGAATCATTTGCTGTTTATTAGTATTGTTTCGCTGAACTATACAGCTATTGTAAATCTTTTTTGTCTTTTTTTCGGAATATATATATAATTACTACCAAAAGAGCAAAAACATTCAGATATATATCTGCGGCATTGAAAATGCCTGTTCTTAAAGAACCGATACCAACGTTCAGAAAATCTCTCACTTCTCCGTAAAGAATCCTGTCTATTATATTGCCAATTCCACCGCTTGTAAAAAACACCCAAAAGGACAGGTAATACACGTCGTTTCTTTTTTCAACAATTATATAGGCGGAAATTGCTATCAACGACACAAGAGGCAATATTATAAAAAAAGCGTACCACAGATGACTACCGACATCACTTCCGAATGACAGGAAGCCTCCGCGGTTGGTTATATAATTAAGCACAAGAAAATTTCCCAGAACCGGTACTGTTCCTTTGCCTGCAAGATTTATCTCTGCCAGTTTTTTTGTCGCTTGATCCAACCCTACCAATATTACAATTGATATAATACTCAAAACCAGTTTTGGTATACGTTTCAAAAGACAACCACCTTTTATCAATCCTGAATATAGTTTCCGGATTAATTGTATTTTCAGTATAATTTATCATAACCTTAAACAGGAGAATGTGCAAATATTTTTATATAAAATGCTGCAGGGTTTTATTTTGAAATTTTTATGTACCGATGAATTTTTCCCCGGGTTTTCAGCGGAAGGTTTATATTGTTCAAATTTGGTTATCATTCATATAATAAGGCTAAAAAATTGCCTTCGCCCACCGCTGCAGACGATGAATTCCTGTTGTTTTGTTTTAACTGCTTTATAAGGAGCATATTAATAAAATATCGGCTGTTCAGAACACTTAAGAACTATTGTACAATAATGTAAACAAGAGCTTTTTTTCTGTTTTTCGCCAGGGAAACGAGACACCTGGAACAGGGCCCGCGGAAATAATTGTACAATAATAACAACGGTAATGCCCGAACAGTAAGCTAAAATACTAATGAAACCAATGTATTGCATGACAAGTTGACAATACGTGGATAATAGGTTATTATTAGTTAGCTTAAGTATCCATGTGAGGGAAAGTGAGGCAAAAACAAAGGGATAAATTGCATAAATACCCGGTTAAACAATGCTTTAAAGAAAAAGAGAAAAAGGGCATTGAGAACCGGATTTGCCCGGTTAAAACACCGGGAACAACCGGTAAGACAGTTATGGGAGGAACGTTTTATCGGGTAAAATGAAAGGAAGTTGAGAATGGATATATTCTTGCTGAGTTATTTAAAACGCAGCATGCTCTTTAGACGAATTCTTGTCTTGATTATTGTCTTATCCATGTCTGTTTCCATTGGATTTCTTGTTTATGACTCTTTAAAGAAAGAACTGAAAATTATTGACGGAGATACAGGTATTCAAGTAAAAACAATGGGAAAAGATGTGGAAACGGTTTTAGAACAGGTGGGCATCCTGGTTGAATCATATGATTATGTAAGCGTTCCGCTTGGGCATAAGCTGTCGGACGAGACTGTAGAGGAAATACAGATAAAGCGCGCGGTACCTGTGACTATCCAGGTTGAAGGCCGTTCAACACAGGTTATGACATATTATGACACAATAGGTGAAACAATCCAGGCAAATGGCATAGTTATGGGGCCTCTCGACAGAATATATAACGGATCATTGGATGATCCTATTGAAGCAGGAATGGACATCAGGATTATCCGCGTGAAAGAGGAACAACATACCGAAACCGAACCGATTCCGTATGCCGTTGTTCAAATCCCGAATGAAAATATGAACCGCGGTGAACAAAAGATTGTACAGGCAGGTGCCAATGGAGTCCTCGAGAAATATTACAAACTTACTTATGAAGACGGAAGAATCGTATCTAAAGAGTTTATGAACGAAAAAGTAATAAGTGATCCGGTCGATGAACTCGTTGAGTTTGGGACCGTTCCAAACTTTAAAACATCACGCGGTGATGTTGTCAGGTATTCAAAAGTTATCGAAATGAATGCGACCTCATATACTTCGTCATTTGCGGATACGGGGAAACACCCCGAACATCCCGAATTTGGCATATGCTACACTGGGATGAAGGCAAGGGAAGGAATAATAGCTGTTGACCCTAAGGTAATACCGTTATATACGAAAGTATATGTAGAGGTTGTAGGCAGTGCGCCGGATTACGGGTTTGCGATTGCGGGCGATATCGGAAGCGCGATAAAGGGTAATATTATTGATGTTTATCTCGATTCAAGGGAAGCTGTCGCAAAATGGGGAAAGAAAAAGGTTAAGGTGTATATATTAAAAGAACAAAATGACACCCGCTGGAAGGAAAATACTTATTCAAAGAAATAACCGGCTTATGCCGAAAGTAAAAGCCTTAAATCAGTACCGGAACTTGATTTTGTTCCGGTACGGTTTTTAACAGGTTTTCCGGGAGAATCCGAGTGATTAATACAAACGAGATATTGAAAAAGTATAATATCCGGTTATCAAAACAATTGAGTCAGAACTTCCTTACCGATATTAACATAATCAGAAAAATTGTTGACGCCGCGGAAATAAACGGCGACGATTTTGTTATTGAAATCGGGCCGGGAATCGGCGCCCTTACTGTTGCTCTCGCCGGCAAAGCCGGTAAGGTGGCCGCCATAGAAATCGACAGCAGAATTATTCCCGCGCTTGAAGAAACCACAGGCAGTTTTAAAAATGTAACGATAATAAATGAAGACATACTGAAAACCGACATCCAGTCGCTTACGGCCGGTTGGGACAAAACTGTCAAGATTGTTTCAAATCTTCCGTATTATATAACGACTCCGGTAATTATGATGTTTCTTGAAAACGACTTTCCTGTTGAAAGAATGGTTTTTATGGTTCAGAAAGAAGTAGCCGAAAGGATGTCCGCAAAACCGGGAAGCAAAGACTACGGGGCATTATCGGTTGGGGTTCAGACGGCAGGCGATATAAAGCTATTGTTTAATGTTTCGCGCCGATGTTTTATACCAAAGCCGGAGGTCGACTCGGTAGTAATAAAAATAACTCCGTCGGGTAAATATTTGGATTCAATTGTCGATAAAAAGGTTTTCTTTCAATGCGTACGCGCAGCGTTTTCAAAACGAAGAAAAACTTTGCTGAACGCGATAAACAGTTCTGACGAATTAAAGCTTGAAAAGGAAACAATACGTGATATATTGGCGTCGTTGAATTTAAACTGTAACGTACGCGGTGAGGAGCTGTCGATAGAACAGTTTATTGCCTTTGCAAACATTGTTGCAAATCTCCCGGGGCATACCGTCACTAATAAATAATCCTCAATTTAATAAGAGGCGGGTACCGGTTTAAAATAAGTCAGCCGATAAAAATTCCGCAATTTTGGTACAACATTATGCCGCTAAGTCTTGGACAAAATACAAGGCTTATTTTTTATTGCCCGGCATATAATTTATTATGAAAAATATGGGCGGTGGTTCAATTATGGTACCCGCGGGATATTTTAAAAAATATGTGATTTTGGAGGAACTGGACACGGGATTTGGTATCGGAGGCGCACCGGAAGGGTTTGCGCGGTTTGAAGGAAACAGGAACGGAATTACGCTGACTTTGCAGATCAGGCGGTTAAGAGAGGGAACAGCCCCCTATACGATAATATTGATATATGAAAAAAACAATGAATTAGGCGTATTGCGTGCCGGAAGTCTGGATGCGGGCCGGATGAACGGTATTTTCAGGAGAAATCTTGATTACGGGGCGATTCATTCATTGGGTATGGATCCGGCGAATATCAAATACATATTGATTGCAGCGGAGCACAGGGAAAGAATTTTTTTGCCGATGGTTGGAATCTGCGGCAGATCCGGCGTATGGGATGAATCGATAAGACAGCGTTTGTTGAAAAAAGAATCCGGTAAGATTGAGAAAGCTGAAAAAGAAAACATATTGAGTATCGAGAACTATAAAAGTACATCCGAAAAACCCGGTGAAGATCAGGGCGGCAGCGATAAAAACAAAATTGATACATTAAGCCTTGAACGCAAATTGAAAGAAATGTTTGAGAATATAGAGCCTTTTCTGAATCCCAGACATGATTATGCATGGTATAAAATAAACGATCTCGCGAAGCTCAGCAATATCCTTTTCGCCTGCAATATGAAAATTCCGCTTTTTGCAAATCCCAAAATACTTGTTGGTTTGTTTAAGTACAGGCATCTTATTGCAGGTATTTACCGGTCGGACAGGAGCAGAATGAATTATTTCGTTTTGGGAATACCTGCAAAGGACGACTCGGACGGCAAGCCTTTTGAAAAAATATGCAGATGGGTGGGTATGAGCAATCCGGAATACGGCGATATGAGCGGCTATTGGCTGGTTTATATAAACCTTGCGAACGGGGAATTCGCAAGTTAACCATTTTTAATGTTTAGTTCCCAGTAAGTTGTTTTCTGAATAAACTTGGGGAAATCCCTTTTTTCTTCTTGAATATTTTTGAAAAGTGTAGCGGGTCGTCATATCCTACCGAACGCGAAATGTCGCCTATTGACAGGGAAGTGTTTTCCATTAGTTCAACAGCCCGGTCAATCCTGAACCTGATTAAAAAATCCTGGGGCGACATGTTAAGATGCTTTATGAAAACAGTATATAGGAAACTGCGGTCAATACCCAAACGGGATGCCAGATCCTGAATTGAAATTTCATTGGAATAATTCTTTGATATAAATTCAATTGCCCGTCGTATATATTTGTCGTTATTATCGGAACCGGGATGTTGAGTGTTCTCACGCCTGCCGTTATCAATTAGCAGCGACAAAAATATATACAGATACCCTAAAAGCATCAGTTCGGAAGGAATACTGATCCTTGCGCAGGATATCATGCTGTTCAGACAGTCCGAAAGTTTTTCGTCGCTGTCGTATCTAAAAATCGGACGCTCTTTTGAAAACCCGGCTTTTCTAAGATATGATTCGGCTTTTAAACCGTGGAAGCCAACCCAGGAATATGTCCAGGGGTTATCTTTGTCGGCTGTGTATGTTACAAGCTGATCGGGAAAAATAACAAAACCGTCGCCCGCACAGAGACGGTGGGATTTGTTTTGCACAGAAAAAGTGCCCGTACCTTTTAATACATAGTGCACGATGAAGTGATCACGCACACCGGGACCCCATGTATATCCCGGCTTGCATTTTTGTATTCCGCAGCGATATACGTTCAAGTCCGTCTGGTTATATTTGTTGAAATAATATTTTTCAAGCATTTTTTATCCTGACAACATAATTCCATATTCCAAAAACATTGTACCATTTACAAAAGTAACCCACAATAATAGAATATGGTTGAAACCTTTAACACTGTATAATCTTTTGAAAGGAGACCGTTATGGCTGAACTCAGATGGCATCCGTTTATCAAGGATTGGGTAATGATTGCATCGCATAGGCAGGACAGGCCTCAGATGCCTGAAGACTGGTGCCCGTTCTGTCCCGAATCCGGGAATGTTCCCGAATATGATGTTTACAAATACGACAATGATTTCCCGGCATTGTCTCAAAATCCCCCCGAACCTGATCCGGTGGCCAACGCTTTTTTCAGGACGAGTGAAGCATATGGCAAGTGCGAGGTTATTCTGTATTCGCCGCAGCATACTGTTACGCTTCCCGAGCTCCCGGAAGAGCATGTGATTAAGCTTGTAAATTTATGGACAGAGAGGTTTATTGAACTTTCAAAAGATAAAAAAATAAGATACGTTTTTATATTTGAAAACCGCGGCGAGGTTGTAGGAGTGACAATGCCGCATCCTCACGGCCAAATATACGGTTATCCGTTTATTCCGAAAAAAATCGAGCTTGAACTCGAAGCATGCAGCGAATACTATGAGAATAACGGCGAATGTCTTATTTGCCGTTTTCTTAAAGAAGAACAGGATTTCGGGCAGCGCGTTATTTTTGAAAACGACAGTTTTTCCGTTGTGCTCCCGTTTTTTGTCGAATATCCGTACGGTGTCTATATTATATCCAGGAATCACAAGCAAAACCTGGCTGACATGAGTGAAGCGGAAAGAAAGGACCTCGCAAAAACAATCCGCGAAACGGTTGGAATGCTTGATTCATTGTTTGACACTCAATTCCCTTACATGATGTGTATGCATCAAAACCCGGTGAATTGGCCTGATACGACAGATTATTACCATTTTCATATAGAATTTTTTCCGCCGATGAGATCAAAAGAAAAGCAAAAATTTAACGCGTCCAGTGAAACGGGAGTTTGGGCTCACTGCAACACGACTGCGCCTGAAGAAAAGGCCGTCGAGTTAAGAAACGCATATCGCAGGTTCCTGCGGAAAACGGCTGAAGAATTATAGGAGGGTTTTATATGTATAGCGAGTTAATTGAAACCTTTTTATCTTACTTTGGGGGACAAAGTGACGGGATACGCATATTCAGGTCACCCGGAAGGGTAAACCTTATAGGCGAGCATACCGATTATAACGGAGGTTTTGTATTTCCTGTGGCTCTTACGATGGATACGACGGTGCTGGCGCGACCGCGTGATGACCGGCAGATAAATCTTATAGCGACCGATCTGAAGCAAATGGTCAGCGCAAACCTTGATGAACTGCACAAATGGAAGCATTTAAAATGGGGCAATTACCAGCTCGGCGTGGCCGATGAACTTCAAAAGTCCGGCTATAAACTTTGCGGCTGCGACTTATTGTATGACGATAAAGTCCCGCTTGGAAGCGGCCTTTCTTCGTCGGCCGCCATTGAGATCGCGACGGCCATTGCTCTTGTCGCCCTGGGAAACGCGTATCATGAAATTAAAAGAGAGATTAATATGGTCGAAATTGCTAAGATAGCACAGAAAGCCGAACATAATTATGTCGGGGTAAAGTGCGGGATAATGGATCAGTTCGCGTCTGCGATGGGAAAGAAAAATATGGCCATTTTCCTGGATTGCCGCGATCTGACGTGGGAAATGGTGCCGCTGGACATGAAAGGTTATAAGCTTGTGATTGCGAACACAAACGTAAAAAGAAGCCTTGCTGGTGAAAAATACAATGAACGAAGAAGCGAATGCGAACACGGTCTTGAACAGTTGCGGCGTATATTTCCCAATGCGTCATATCTGAGGGATATATCTGTTGGAGATTTTATAAGGTATCGGGATCAGATATCCGGTGAAACGATAAGGAAACGCGTTGCCCATGTGGTTTATGAGAATGAAAGGGTAATTAAAGCGGTAGAGGCGTTAAAGAAAAACAGGCTGAAGGAATTTGGAGTATTAATGAATGCGTCTCATGATTCTTTAAGAGATTTATATGAGGTTACGGGCAAAGAACTTGATACGCTTGTCGAACAGTCGAGGAAAGTGGAAGGAGTGTTGGGTTCAAGAATGACCGGAGCGGGCTTCGGCGGATGTACGGTCAGCCTTGTCCGTGAAGATAAAGTCCGGGAGTTTATAGAACGTGTCGGCGGAGCATATTATAAAGAGATCGGCCATGACGCGAGTTTCTACATAACGGAAGCGGGAAACGGCGGCAGGGAAATAATATTTTAAAGGAGGCAGAAAAAATGGCTGTTTTGGTGGCAGGCGGGGCAGGATATATCGGAAGCCATACCGCGGCTGAGCTTGTTGATAACGGTGAGGAAGTTGTAGTTGTCGATAACCTTGTCAAAGGCCACAGGGAAGCTGTCGGCGAATGCAGATTTTATCACGGAGATTTAACTGACATCTGTTTTCTCGACAGTGTATTCAGTGAAAACAAAATTGATTCGGTTATTGATTTTGCGGCAAGTTCCCTCGTTGGAGAAAGCATGTCCAAACCGCTCGACTATTATAAAAACAATCTGATATCCGTAATGAATCTGCTGGATAAAATGAAAGAATACGAGGTACCGGTTATAGTTTTCTCATCTACCGCTGCCGTATACGGCGAGCCAGAAAACATACCTATTCTTGAAACCGACAGGACGGAACCGACAAATCCGTACGGTGAAACAAAACTGGCCATTGAAAAAATGCTTAAATGGTGTGAAAAGGCATACGGGATCAAATACGCAACCCTCCGTTATTTTAATGCGGCAGGCGCGCGTATCGACGGCAGCATCGGCGAAGATCACGACCCTGAAAGCCATCTCATACCAATAATCCTTCAAGCGGCGCTTGGAAAACGGAAAGCCGTCCAAATATACGGGGATGATTATCCAACGCCGGACGGCACATGCATAAGGGACTATATCCATGTTACCGATCTTGCCGATGCGCATATACTTGCGCTGAACGGTCTGAGGGAAGGCAGCGGCAGCGGTGTTTACAATCTCGGAAACGGTAAGGGTTTTTCGGTTAAAGAGGTTATTGACACGGCGAAAAAAGTTACGGGGCACGCGATACCCGTCGAAATAACGCAAAGGCGGAAAGGTGATCCCGCCGTGCTCGTGGCGTCGTCCGAAAAGGCCAAACGTGAACTTGGGTGGGAACCGCGCTATAATGACCTGGAAACGATTATAGAGAGCGCGTGGCGCTGGCACTCGACCCATCCGGACGGCTTTGCCGGTTAGATTCGTATACTATTTTCCCTTTGATGATAGTCATTTTGATATTGATATCATCGTCAAATATGATTATATCGGCGTCCTTGCCTTTATCAAGGCTGCCTTTTTTTTCATCCGCGCCGATAATTGCAGCAGGGGTGATAGTCATCATCGTTACCGCGTCTATGAGCGGTATTCCGGCCTGTTTCACAACCGTTCTGACGAGCCTGTCGGCGGTGGCCGCGCTTCCCGCCAAAGCCGTTCTGTCCATAAGCTTTGCCACTCCGCCTTCAACTATCACCTTTTGCCCGTCTTTCAGGCTTCCCAGGATACTTTCGCCTTCAGGCATACCGGCCGCCCTCATTGAATCGGTAACAAGAGCGGTCCTTGAAGGGCCTTTAATTTTATAGACGAGCTGGAGCAGGCATGGCGGCAGATGTATGCCATCCGCAATCACTTCAACTGTCATGTCATCAATAAGGAAGGCGCTTTCGACAACGCCCGCATACTTATAGGCATTTCTCTTATGTACTGCCGACGTGCATGAGTACAAATGGGTAACATGCGTAAATCCATGTTCATAAGCTTCCCGTACTTGCTCGTAGATAGCATCGCTGTGGGCAATGGACGGAAGTATTCCGCGCTTTTTTATAAATTCCCCGAATTCTATGGCCCCCTCCAGTTCGGGAGCGGCGCTCCATCTGACTATATCGCCGGACAGGCTTAATATCTTCTCATACTCCTCCTTAACGGGAGGTTTTATATACCTGGAATCCTGAGCGCCTTTCCGGGACATTGATAAGTAAGGGCCTTCGAGGTGCAGCCCAAGAAACTGCGCACCTTTATCATTTATTTCGTTGGCTTTCCTGTAAGCCTTGAATGTATTCTCAAGCTCTTCAACACTACTCGCAAGGATAGTGGGAACAAGGGATGTCGTCCCATGCTCCGCATGTTTCCCGGCTGCATTCAGGTATGCCTCGCAGGTTCCATCCATGAAATCGCTTCCCCCGCCGCCGTGCGTATGGATATCAATAAACCCGGATGAAACATAATTGCCAGCGGCGTCGATAACCTCGCAATCTTGCTGCTCAATATTCTGCCGGCCTGTGTAGACTATGCTTCCGGTCTCATAGATCAGCGTCCCGCCTTCAATTATTCCGCAAGGGGTAATAATTCTTCCGTTGATTATTTTTACTCTGTTCATATTGCTTTCCATCCCCTTTTCTAACTCATGCATATTATTCCCGATGCGCCGTCCATGTTTATATCGTATCACTTATCTTATCGGTTATCCGTATTTTTTATGAATGGTTTTCATAACCTTACCCGCATTGACAGTGCTTTTATCTTAATTTGCTGTTATATTATAGAGTAAATTGCGAAGTTCTGAAATAAGCGATAATACTTAATAATAAGGATGCAGAAAAA
>LFRV01000001.1 GCA_001512485.1 Clostridiales bacterium DTU069
CAGACCGGCCAAATTAAACTTGCCCTGGATGAATATTACACCAATCATAAGAACGAATTCGTGGCTCTCGTAACGGAACGAGAGATGGCAACCAATGGTAAGAAGATGAAACTTGCCGTCAAGGACAGCCAAACTCTACAACGCCGGCAAAAGAGATATACCCTCTACACCCTGGTGGAAGAGATAAGCCGGTACACTCATTTGCCCTGCCTCAAGGTGGAGAAAATTTTACGGAACAGCGATATGGGTATTGAGGGTTGTTTTGCTTGGGTAAACCGCGAAAACCGCCTTATAGAGGTTATCGTCCGTCGTATTTTAGATGCGGTTTTCCGTTATGAGGTAGTTAATGAGGTGGAATGGGAAGAAGTTGAGCTTGCTAAGAATTTCCCCGTGGATTGGGTAGTAGAAGAGGACAAGAGAACTTTAGAAATGTACGACGGGAGGTACCCGAATAGTTTCCATATTGAGCCCTACATATTCGATAACGAGTCAGAGAAGCGGCTTTTTGAATATTTCGTGGAGCATAAGGAAATAGAGGAAATTTACTATACCGGTGGCATTACCGACGTCGGGCATAATGAGTTTTACGTGGAGTATTATGATGAACTGGAAGGTCGTTGGAGACGCTATTACCCAGACTTTATACTTAAACTCAAAAATAATGGTTGGGCAGTGGTTGAGGTCAAACAGGCAGACCAAACGGCCCACCCCAATGTGATAGCTAAAGAGCAGGCCGCCCGCGAACTCTTTGAAAAACTGAATTCCATTCACTACATTATCAAACGGGATGATGAGATACGCCGCGGTATGTTCCAAGATATTCTACAAACGCTTAGTTGAATTTGTATATAACACATAAATACCTAAATACCGCTTAACGAACAAGTTTAATGACTATCATGAACGGTAGCGAATCTAAATTTAAGCGATTCCTAAATACTGAAGAGAATATATATTCAACTGTGTAAATGGGAATAATCTCCATGATAAAACGAAAAGGAGAAAT
>LFRV01000004.1 GCA_001512485.1 Clostridiales bacterium DTU069
CGCACTGAAGGCATCCATACCTGCCTTGACACGAACGGTTCCGCCTGCCGTTCGGAAGAGCTTGACGAACTGATGAAATACACAGACCTGGTGCTTCTTGACATAAAGCACACTGATCCGGGCATCCATGAAAAGATTGCCGGTGCCGCGAATAAAACGGTGCTTTCTTTTGCGAAGTACCTGGACGATATCGGCAAGCCATTTCATGTGCGAACGGTTATCGTGCCCGGCCTGACCGATTCTCCCGCGTATATAACCGCCTTGAAAAATTTCTGCTCGCAGTTTTCGTCCCTTGAGAAAATCGAACTGCTGCCTTTTCACAAAACCGGGGAATATAAATGGAAAGAACTCGGCATTTCGTATTCGCTCGGCGATGTTCCGCCCGCTTCAAACGAGAAAATGGAAGAACTGAACAGGCTTCTGAACGGCTGATCTTTATTTTATTTCGTTAATTGAAACTATCCGCCGCGTCGGATATAATAGTATTATATATTCGGGCGGCGAGCAAATGTTGAAAATTCCCGTTCGCTGAAACGGTACCTGAAATTGCATAGCAGTTTCTTCCGTTTTTCCCGTTAAATTTAAATGTAATCGGGGTGGGTATTATGGCCAAAAAAGTTCATGAATACTTCCAGGTTCGCAGGATTACAAGCCTGAAAGACATGGTCGGCCAGAGCGCCGAATTGTTCCCGGACTGCAG
>LFRV01000093.1 GCA_001512485.1 Clostridiales bacterium DTU069
ATTTTAGGCGTTATAGTAATTCAAGAGTAAGTTATATACCTGATTTTTGAGGCTTTTAAAAACAAAAAGAGTGAACAACGCAAAACGCATCCTGAATTTTAATGTTGACAAAGCATACTTCCTCTTGTATTATATTAATTGTTCGCCTTGAGCGAAGCATAAAAAAGAATAAGGGAGAGTTCCCGAGCGGCCAAAGGGGGCAGACTGTAAATCTGTTGCTATTCAGCTTCGGTGGTTCGAATCCACCCTCTCCCACCAAAATTTGTAATAAAGGGGCTGTCTCAAAATAAGATTTGAGATAGCTCCTTTACTTTTTTATTCCGGATGTTATCGAATCCTCCGTAAAAGTTTGCCCCAATAAAGGCTCCTGTAAGACTTTGCAGCATTGGTACCGCGAATAGCTCGCTTGACAATGGCATTTCAGTAATGTTAAAATTCTTCCTGTAGCGTGCGGGAAGAGTATTTTCTCCCGTTGCTTATAAATTTTGTACTTATCGGTTTATGGTGACAGCATGTATGACATTGCAATTATTGGAGCAGGACCTGCAGGATGTACGTTGGCAAGGTTTCTGGACAAAAAGTATAGGGTATTACTTTTGGACAAGCGGGATGTAACGGATGATGATTACCCCGGAGTCCATAAATGCTGCGGGGGTTTATTGGCCCCGGACGCGCAGAATATGCTCGGCAGGATGGGAATGGCGGTTCCCGTATCAATTCTTGTTGATCCGCAGCTCTTTTTGGTAAGAACTATAGACCTTGATAACAAAATCGAAAGGTATTACCAGCGTTTTTACCTGAATATTGACAGGCTTGCGTTTGATCGGTGGCTTATTTCGCTTGTTCCCAAAAATGTTGACCTGGCCCTTGGCTGCACGCTAAAAACATGCAGCAGTGAGTCCGGTTTTGTAAAATTGTCTTTTACATACAACGGCAATACATACAGTGAAAAAGCGCGAGTGGTTGTCGGCGCGGACGGCGGAAATTCTACGGTCAGGCGCATATTCTTTCCCGACAAAAAAACTCCTTCGGTCTATATCGCGATACAGGAATGGTTTGAAGCAAATGATACGACGCCTTATTATGCCGCTGTTTTTGACAAGACAATAACTGATTTCTATTCATGGATGATTTCGAAAGAAAATACGTTAATAATCGGCTCGGCGCTGAAAAAGGATAATCTTGCGCTTGACCGCTATAAAATGCTTAAAATGAGGCTTAGGGATTACGGGATTGTATACGGGAAAAAGATTAAAAGGGAAGGATCTTTTATATTCCGCCCGAAAGATATTTCTTCAATATATACAGGCAATGAAACATGCGCTCTGACAGGTGAAGCCGCAGGCTTTATCAGTCCCAGCTCGGCGGAGGGAATAAGTTACGCGTTAAAAAGCGCATATTGCCTTGCCAAAGCTTTAAATGACGGACTGGACGACTTTCAGCCGGCGTACAGGAAACTTGTTTCAGGCATGAAGCGAAACATAGCCTTAAAGAATATGAAATGCCCGGCAATGTATTCACCGCTGCTTCGCAGCATAATTTTAAAGACAGGCATAAAATCAACCGACGTAATTTAAAAGCTCTTATTCGCGTGTCAGCGGTTGCTTATTGTCAGGCAGGTTTCTTGTTTCTTTAATGATATACAAGGGCCTGCCTTTTGCTTCGTCATATATTCTGCCGATATATTCTCCGATTATTCCAAGCATAAGCAGTGTTATGCCGTTAAAGAAAAGACTGACGCCCAGTATCGAGGCCCAGCCCGGCTGTACGGTTTCGGGGAAGAAAATTCTCTGTGCCAAAATATATATCAAATATATGAAACTTCCTATCGATAAGACGGTACCGAGGTACGACGCGAGCTTTAAAGGTTTGTAAGAAAAAGACGTAATGCCGTCGGCGGCAAGCTTTAACATCTTCTTAAGCGGGTATTTTGTTTCACCCGCGAAACGTTCATCCCTTTCAAATTCTATTGCCGTTTGTTTAAAACCAAGCCAGCTTACAAGGCCGCGGATATACCTGTTCCTTTCATTCACGAGTTTTAACGCGTCGCGGACTCTTGCGTCAATCAGGCGAAAATCGCCGGTATCTACGGGTATATTGACATCGGTCATGCTCCTTAAAAACCTGTAAAAAAAGGCCGCTGTTGCGCGTTTAAAAATGCTTTCGCCTTTCCGGGACACCCGCTTTCCGTAAACGACATCGTATCCTTCGCGCCATTTTTTAACCATTTCCGGAATCAATTCGGGGGGATCCTGCAGATCACCGTCAATAACGACAACGCACTCACCGGATGAATAATCCATACCGGCGGTTATCGCTATCTGGTGCCCGAAATTTCTTGAGAAATCAATCAGTTTAACCTTTTTATCGGCATCGCATATTTCCCTGAGTAATTGCCCTGTTTTATCTCTGCTGCCGTCGTTTATAAAAACGATTTCATATTCAAACCCGCTGTTTTCAAGAACATGAGTGAGGCGGCGATATGTTTCCTTTATAACGTCTTCTTCGTTATACATTGGGACAACAACTGAACAAACTGGTTTCATTTTATTCTTCCTTTCATATTTTATTGCCGTTTTGTGTTTAAAAATTACAATGCCTGACCTGCTGTGCGAAAAAACTCCGGCCATGAAAAAGCGTTACGGCGAAATGCCTTCCGCGGCTTTAAGGCCGGCTCTTATCGCGTAATTCTGCCCGCGGTCTTCGGGATAAATCTGGGCCATTGATGCAAGGTACAGTCCTTTCATTGGTGTTTCGAACTCAGGGATAAGCTTCGAATACCCGGTTCTTACAACGGGCTGGGCATCCAATGTGCGATTAACGTGGATATTTATTATCCAGTCCTCGCTGAAATCCGGAAATATCTTTTTAAGTCCGTCAAGAAACAATGTTTTTGTAGCTTCATCGTCCAGCTTGTACAAATCGTGGGACGGATCCAAATATCTCGAAAGATAAACGATATGCGAACCGTATTTATGTCCTTTGACAAGGTTCGTATGTTCAATTACAAGGACGAACGGGAATTTCTTATCCGCTACGGTCATCCAGTAATTTTCGGACAGGCTTTTTTTCAGTTCAAGAATCATGCATATATTTGATTTGTATTTTATTTTCCTCAATGAATCAAGCCAGGTTTTGCCCATACCTTTTATGACATACGTGAACTTTCGCGGGGAAGCGGTAAACAGAACCTTATCGAAATACTTCGTACCGGCGGCGCTTTTTACCCGAAAACGGTCAATTTCTTTCGATATTTCAAACACCTCGTCATTTAAACGTATTTCACTTCCGGTTTCGGTGATTATTTCGGCCATGCGGTTATACACTTTTTCAAAACCGCCTGTGATATAACCAAGCTGTTCCTTGTTAATGTTTTTGCCCCTGCTTGAGCCTCTGAGCTTAAATTTGTTCCAGATCCATGTTGCCGAAATTGCATCCGAATCAATATCAAATTTCGAATTCAAAAGAGGTTCCCAGACAAGGTTATATGCTTCACTGCCGGCATTTTTGATAATCCACTCGCGGGCGGTTGTGTCCTCAATGGCGAGGTAATCTTTTATAAACCAGGCTTTTAGTACCGTTAGTCCCATCCTGACACGGCTTATGAACGACAGCGGTTTGAACATCAGCAGGTCCATCGGGGAAGTGAATGGGTACACCTTATTGTTGATATAAATTACATTTTTGGGTTCATACCATTTGAGGTCATCATAAAGCCCAAGTTCTTTTACCGTGTCAATAAAAATGGTGTCGTTTGTGAAAACATGGTGGTAAAAAATATCCAGCATATCATCTCCGACGGAGATTGCGGAGCACAGGCCGCCGAGCTTTTCACTCTTTTCGTAGACGGTGACTTTATTACCTTTAAGCGATAATTTCCACGCGGCAGTTAATCCGGTCGCTCCGGCTCCTATAACAGCAATTTCCATTATCGATTATCCTCCGGTTTATATTTTAATAATTTCTTTCAGTCGACTGAAAAAACAACAATATTTTTTACGGGGTCCGTAAAGACAATCCGAAAAGTTTGATATAACAGTTCTTCATTCAGTGCGTATTCGTCCGCGTTTCTGTTTTGCTCTTCCACAACAATATATTTTATTCCTTCCGAACCTGCCAGTTCGCGCAGATGTTCGGGATTGGCTCCTTCATATATATTTTTCATGTTTTTCTCTCTCTGATTTATATCATAGCCTGCCGTAATCGTAAAATACGGGTATCCGTTATATACCATCCTCCCGGCAAGAAAAATGGACATCGGAGCTCCATAATGGGTCTGGTAATGGGTCAGGAAAATATCATCGGGTTCGGTTTCTTCAAGCACCCATTTTCGAAGCGGCTCGTTTTGATTATAGGATACACTGTTCCTGTCAAGGTTGTAAAGCGTTATTAAATCTATTATTCCCGTAGAGAGCATTATAAGCGTCAAACACAGCGTTAAAACAATGGGTGCGGTTTTGCCCCGTTTCAAAAGCGTTGAAAACAAATCGGAAACAATTATATTAAGAAGAATTACCGCTAAAATGATATATTTATGGTTTACGGTAATATCCGGCGTAAGCTGCAGTGTTGAAGCGAGTACAACAGGCGAGGAGAAAACAGGAACAAGCAGCATTGTAGAAATACTTATACTTTCTATGTTTTTAACGGTTATATAAAGGTAAAGCCATACGCATGCGGCAGCAGTAATTATTCTCCATCCGATGCTTATTGACGGCATCAATAAAACGAGGGTGGTAAGAAATGCAAAAGACGCAATAAAACCGGCGACTTTGTTCTTGCGCGCAATTGACGGGAGAAACGCCGCGAGAAGAACAAACGGCAGGATTCCAAGCAGTTCAGTGTAAAACGAAGATATGACAAATATGTTATCCGAACCCGACAAAAATCCGGGTTTGTATTTAATGCTAACCGCTCCGGTACCTCTGCCGACAAATACTTTTGATTGTATTACGGAGAGAATGAAAGTAAGCACAGCAGTTAATAGAAACTCCAATTTATGTTTTGACAGCGCTGCCATCACGAATAAAACAGAAATTGCGGCAATAACCGCGGCTCCGTTCCAGAAGGCCAAAAGTCCGAGAAGTGCGCCCGCGATAAGGCAGGGCGCCGTATATTCGGGCTTCCATGCATCGGCAGTGAAAAAAATCCCATTTACCAGTTTTGGAAAATACAGCGGTTTTTTACCGGAATCAACATTTTTGCCGGCATTTTTCGTTTCGCTGTCTCTAATTTTTTCGTACGTTTCAATAAATACTGGCAGCATCAAAAAAAGCGCTATAATTATTATTCCGAAAGCGAACGCGAGATGCCTCTGGTTTATATAAACCTTTTGAGCCCAAAGTCCCCACGATTCATTTAAAGTATTCCCTATATGCTCTCTTGATTTGCCTGATGCGTCAAGATTGCTGCGTACGGCGCGGAAGAAATCCGTTATGCTTTTAAATCCGCTTGAAAACGTAAAAAAAGCAAACGAACTGCGAAATACAAAAAACAGCAATGTAAGCAAGCCTGCCGAATGTTTTTTCGTAATGCCGACGGCAAGGCTGTAAAGAAGCATACTGAAGGAAACAATCGAAAGTATGCTTGGAAGGTTCAAAGCCAATGGCAAATTCAAACCGAGAAACTCGAGATTTCCGGCCATGAAATAGAACATGAAATGGTAGCGCATTGTTCCGTCAGGAAAGTGCGGGTATTGTGCGGGAAAATTTTTACCCAGCGAAAAAGAGCGTATTACAGGAAGGTGCGCTCCAAAATCGCTGAACGCCGAGTATCCCGCATGAAGCATATCGCCGCTTGAATAAAGGGATCGGAACATAAAAATGCTCCAGAATAGGGCAGAACCAATCAGTACAAACCATTCAACGCCTGAAAAGCGAATTTGCAATCCGTATTTTTTTATCTCATATATCGCCTTTTTTGTTTTATTAATGTTTTTATACGCAACCAGTAAAATAAAAACGACAGCAATTATGAAAGATGCTATATTGGCCGGCAGAAGCGGTTTTGACGCGGAACTGAAAACTACTGCGAAAAAATATGTAATCCATGAAAGCACAAGCGTTCCGGCAAGATATGAAGCCGGAAAAAATATAAAAGAAGGGCTTACGAGCCTGTCTTTGAGGATAAACCGTAAACGATGCTCCCAGTATGGTTCAAGTAACGTTATTAAACCTGCTCCGAGCAGGAAGGAAATAACAATATACAGAATCGCCGGCATAAATTAACCATCCCTGAATCAATGCCCGCCGTCTTGAGGCGGAAGGCTCAACTGGCCTGTTCACTCATTGTAAATGACTTTTTTATACAAAATAAAGTTCCACGACACAATAAATACCATGATGAGTATTTTGGGCAGATAATAGGGTATCCACACAACAGTGGGGAAAAGGTACTCAAGCAGCTTTTTTATCGCTGTGAAAAGCAATATGTTTCCGACAACACCGTTGAATAGAAACAAAATGCCATAGGAAATCAACTGCTTTACAATATTTTTGCGCGATTTAAAAGTGAAAAATTTATTCATTAAAAAATTAAACCAGAAAATAAAGGTATAAACGATTATATTTGTCACGAGTTCATGCAGCGGGAGTATTTCCCGGAAAAACAGAAACAGCGAATATTCGATAATAAACGTAGATACGCCGACAATTAAATATCTGATAAATTTTTTAATCGAATCAGGATCCATAAATTCGGACTTAAGTTTATCTTTCAACTCAATGATTCTGCTCATTTTTCTTCCTCCGTAATCAATAAAGCCGATTAAATTATACCAATATGCCTGTATTACTGCAAACATACTTGCGGTTATTCTCCTTGAGATTTTACCTGCCTGCTGATATAATGATTTTACCATAACGACGCATTTATTATTCCAAAATTTACATTTTTGGGAGGAAGGTTATGACTAACCGTTCATCACTGCAAGCGCGGAAAACAATAACAAAATTTGTGCCGTATATTTTGTTTTTTTGCGTTTTTGCAATCTGGGCAGTCATACTAAAAAATGAATTCAGGTATGTCCTTGTGTGGTGGGCGGTACTGCTGTTTATTGGGCTTATGTATTACCCGCTGTCAAATATGATTTTTTCTTCTTTCGTGGACAGGGGTTTTTTATTATCAAAAACAATCGGACTTGCTGTCAGTTCATATATACTGTGGCTTTTGTCTTTTTTTAAAGTTCTGCCTATGAGCCGGCTTGCCTGCTTCAGTGTTACGGTCGTACCGGGTGTGTTATTGTATATATATACGTTAAGCGGCAGGCAAAGAATGAAAGATTTGGTGCCTGATAATGATACATTACAGTGGATTGTGACAGGGGAAAGCATTTTTGTGTTTTCACTGTGTTTCTGGACTTATTTGAGGGGTTTCAATCCGAAGATCGAGGGATTGGAAAAGTTTATGGACTATGGTTTTTTAAACAGCATACTCCGTTCCGAATATGTCCCGCCTAAAGATATGTGGTTTGCGGGCGGCAATATAAACTATTATTATTTCGGGCATTATACCTCGGCTTTTATAACAAGGTTAAGCGGATTAAAGACTGAAATAGCCTATAATATAATGATGGCTGCACTTTTCGCTTTTTGTATGGCATTATGCTTTACAATAGCGGCAAATCTTCTTAAAGGCTTCGGAGTAAAAAAGAAATCGCATATAATATTTGGAGGAATGTTATCCGCATTTCTCGTTTCGCTTGGCGGAAATCTACATTCGTTTTTTTACGGGTTTTTATCAAAATTCACCAGGGAAGGCGACAAATACTGGTTTCCGGATGCTACAAGATATATAGGTTATAATCCCGAAACAAGAGATAAGACAATACATGAGTTTCCGGTGTATTCATTTGTTGTCTCCGATTTGCACGCGCATGTGATAAACATGATTTTTGTTCTGTCGCTCATCGCTTTGCTTATCGCCATTTTCAGAAAGCTTGAAAAAAGAAAGGCGGGAAGTCTTGATAGGTTAAATATCCTTTCTGAAGCGTTTATTCCCGAACTGCTGCTTCTCGGATTACTTACGGGCATCTTTCAGATGTCAAATTATTGGGATTTCCCGATTTATCTGACTGTAACGCTTTTTACTCTTTTATGTGCAGGCATACGGCAATACGGCTATAAAAAAGAAATGGCAGTAGTTTCATTTATCAGGTTTTTTATAGTGCTGGCATCTTCTATAGTTCTCACAATTCCGTTTAATATGACTTTCGATAAAATGATGGGCGGAATACGCCTTACGGAAGACAGAACGCTGCCTCACCAATTCTTCGTCCTTTGGGGATACCAGCTTATACTTGCTGTAATTTTCTTTGTTTATATATTATATACCGAACAAAATGTTAAATGGAAATTGGAACGCGGAAAAGAAAGACTGAAAATCCGTTCAGGTATGACATTGACTGCAAGAATTCAAAACGTGCTTGAAAAAAACCCGATTGAGGATGTTTTTGCGGTAATTCTCTGTGTCTCGGCAATAGGTCTGTTAATTATCCCCGAGATTGTATATGTGAAAGACATATATTCCGCGGAGCACAAAAGAGCGAACACAATGTTTAAGCTTACCTACCAGGCGTTTATAATGTTCGGCATCACCGCCGGTTACATTTTTATCAGAATACGCCGGTATACGCGCAAGGACCGGGCGGTAACTACAGCGAAAATAATAATGATAATAATGATTGCGCTGCCGATGATATACCCGTTTTATGCGATTCCCAGCTGGTACAGGTACCTTAATCCCGAAAGGTATGATGGGCTCGACGGCCTGGCATTTATGAAAAAAGATAATCCCGACGATTACGATCTTGTAATGTGGCTGCGTGAGAACGTACAGGGCCAGCCAGCCATTTTGGAAGCAAACGGGGACAGCTATATGTATTACGGGAGAATTTCAATGGCAACAGGGCTTCCGACAATACTGGGCTGGTATGTTCACGAATGGCTGTGGCGAAATGATTATAATATAGTAAACGAAAGGGCAGAAGAGGTCAAAACGGTCTATATATCCGATGATATTGATATGACAAGGATGATACTTGAAAAGTATCAGGTAAGGTATATTGTAATCGGTAAAACAGAACGCGATTCATTTCCGGAACTTAACGAAGAAAAGCTTTCGGCACTCGGCAGAGTCGTTTTTGAAAGACCTGATGTAAAGCTTATTGAAATAAAACAGCAGTATTAAAATAATACATTCAGACAGGCATACCGGAAAAAAAGGAAAGAAAAAAAGCACATATCAATATGTACTTATATAATAATGACATTTTCTAATGTGCTTTTTTAACTAAGATAAACTCAAATAAACTTAAACAACATCTATTATTAAAAGGAGGAACAAAATGAAAAAAAGTTAATGAATGTTGTTACAATAAAAGTATAGCATAACATTGATAAATTTACCATTAAGAGTAGATTAAACTTATGAACAAATCATGAACAAAGTTACATTTGTAATACACACATATTTCTGTTGTTTAACATATTTCGACGATTATCGATAGTCTGACAAAAATCAGATATGCATCCGGAAATTACTTTTCGAACTATTACCCATAAATTCATAAAGCAATTTCAGCCAAAATAAAAATAAAAAAAATTATCGTGCTAAAAGCCTAAAGACGGCCATATCACCCGGCAAATTAACTTTGATTTTTTATATGAATTATATTATTATAAGAATAATCGAACAGATGGATAAAGCAATGTAATTGCGAACAGCGGCGAATTAACTTCTGGCTTTGAAAGGAAGATATATATGAAATATGAAAGCACTCGGGGCGGTTCCAAGGATGTTTTTTCCGCAGAGGCGATAATAACCGGGATAGCGCCGGACGGAGGCCTTTATGTTCCGAAGGAAAAAGTATCCGTAGATTTAAAATTTATCGAAGGTTTGGTTAATGACACGTACCAGGAAAGGGCAAAAAAGATTTTGTCACTTTTTTTATCCGATTATACATATGAAGAGCTTTCGGAGTGTGTTGACAATGCATACGGAGATAATTTTTCAAGTGCTGAAATAACGCCGATCGTAAAATTGAACGATCAGCTTCATGTTTTGGAATTATGGCATGGGCCCACATGCGCGTTTAAAGATATTGCGCTTCAGATTCTGCCGCATTTTATGGTAAAGGCTATTCAAAAGACGGGAGAAAAATCCGAAATTATCATTCTCGTGGCTACGTCGGGGGATACCGGAAAAGCGGCCCTTGATGGCTTTGCGGATGTTGACGGCACACGCATTATCGTATTCTTTCCCGATAAAGGGGTAAGCGAAGTGCAGAAGCTTCAGATGGTTACGCAGGAAGGAAAAAATACTTATGCGGTAGGCGTGAACGGGAACTTTGACGATACGCAAAGCGGCGTGAAAAAAATCTTTACAGACGATGTGGTGATAAAGTGTTTGAACCAGGCCGGGATGAGGTTTTCATCCGCGAATTCAATAAATTGGGGAAGGCTTGTGCCGCAGATCGTATATTATTTTTCCGCGTATGCCGATCTTGTTAAGAGAAAAGTTATCAAACTTGGCGACAAGATTAATTTTGTTGTGCCGACAGGCAATTTCGGGAACATACTCGCTGCCTGGTATGCATACGACATGGGACTTCCCGTTAACCGGCTCATATGCGCATCGAACGAAAACAATGTTTTAACCGACTTCATAATAAAAGGCGTGTATGACAGGCGGAGAGAGTTTTACAGAACCCTTTCACCGTCGATGGACATTTTAATATCCAGTAATCTTGAGCGTTTGCTCTATGAAATGAACGGCAGGGATGCAGGCGTGGTTAGAAGCTGGATGAATGAACTGTCCGGGAAAGGAATATACTCGGTTGATTATGAAACAAAGGAGCGGATACGAAAAGTCTTCTGGGGCGATTCATCAACCGATGCCGAAACGATTGCGAGCATAAAAAGTGTGTACGAGGACTGCGGATACCTGCTTGATACGCATACGGCCGTTGCGGTTGATGTCTATGATAAGTATATGATTTATACGACCGACATGACGCAAACGGTGATTGTTTCAACCGCTAGCCCGTTCAAATTTAACAGTAGCGTCGCAAAAGCGCTTTTTGAAGATGAAGCTGATGGAAAGGACGAGTTTGAACTTTTGGAACTTCTATCGGAAAGAACGGGATGGGAAATACCGATTGGCTTGAAAAACCTCGATAAAAAAGAAATACTGCATAATACTGTTTGCGAAAAGGACGAAATGCGGAAAACCGTGATGGATATTTTAGGTCTATAGGTGGTGATAGTTATGACGAGACCATCATACACTGTTCCGTTAGGCAAAATCATAAGCGAATTCGGTCTTGAAGATTTGAATCATGTTCCTGGGGCACAGGATACACCGATAACTACTTCCGATATTAACCGTCCGGGTTTGCAGCTAGCCGGTTTCTTCGAATATTTTGGAGCAGACAGGATTCAATTGATCGGAACTGTTGAAATGGCTTATTTGCAGAATTTATCGTTTGAAGAAAGGTATGCAAGCCTTGACAGGTATTTCAGTCATGAATTTCCATGCGTAATAATCGCAAGGGGAAAAGAACCTTTTCCTGAAATGATTGAAATTGCTGATAAATATGGAAGGCCTTTGTTAAGAACGAATGAAGAGACATCACGTTTCGCAAGTTATCTTATTACTTATTTGAATGTAGAACTGGCACCGCGGTGTACGAAGCACGGCGTACTCGTCGAGGTTTACGGTGAAGGTATTTTAATGCTTGGAGAAAGTGGAGTCGGAAAAAGCGAAACAGCCCTTGAGCTTGTAAAGCGCGGGCATCGTCTGGTTGCCGATGACGTTGTCGAAATAAGAAAAGTTTCGAACAAAACCCTCGTCGGAAGTTCGCCCGATATAATACGCCACTTTATAGAAATAAGAGGCGTAGGGATTTTGGATGTTAAAAATCTGTATGGGGTCGGTTCGGTCAAAATGACCGAAGCTATAAATCTCGTAGTGAATATGGAACTTTGGGATACAAAAAAGCAATATGACCGCCTTGGAATACATGATGAATATACGGAAATACTCGGGTTAAGGATACCTTCTTTGACTGTTCCGGTACGGCCCGGAAGGAATCTCGCAATTATCATAGAAGTTGCTGCTATAAACCACCGGCAGAAAAAAATGGGATATAATGCGGCAAAAGTATTAAGTCAAAGAGTTATGAGCGAGATAGAGAAGAATTCAATGGCCGGCAGCGAGGCGTAACCCGGCTACCGGGCGTAAAAGATCTTTGGTTAGGTATAACGGAAATATGCGGTCATAGACGGACAAGAGCATCCTGTGGCTTAAAAGATCTTTGGTTAGGTATAACGGGCTGCTGTATTAATAAAATATAGTATGAGCAGTACTTTGTTCAGCAGCAAGATCCGGGACTCCGGTACGAAACCCGGTGATTATTCAGGAGCGTTTTTATGATAGACAGATGGCGTGTTTTTATAGAAGAAATAAAAAGTGTAGTGGACGAGGACAGGATTCTTTACAGTGTGCCAATGAAAGAGCAAACGTCGATACGGGTCGGCGGCGCGGCGAAAATGCTCATTTTACCGTCATGCAGGAAAGAAATAGCTGAAATAATAAAGATGCTTTATCGCATGAAAATCCCGTATTATGTTGTTGGGAACGGCACAAACCTTATTGTATCCGATGAAGGGTACCCGGGAGTTATAATAAGGCTTGCGGAAAATTATTCTGATATCAAAGTTGACGGCAGTGAAATCACGGCACTGTCAGGGGCATCATTGGCCGCCGTATCGAATATCGCAATGCTGAACTCGCTAACAGGCCTCGAGTTTGCGTCGGGCATACCGGGAACGATCGGCGGTGCCGTCGCTATGAACGCGGGCGCATATAACTGTGAAATGAAGGATGTTGTTGCAGAAACATCGTGTATTGACGAACAGGGAAATCTGCTGCTGCTAAAAGGCGCGGAACATGATTTTGGGTACAGGTCAAGCCGTATACAGAAAGAAAAACTGATTGTTGTTGAAGTAAGAGTAAGGCTTCAAAGAGGAAACATAAGCGATATAAAAGAAAAAATGAGATATTTTAATGAGTGCCGGAGAGAGAAACAACCGCTCGATCTGCCAAGTGCCGGAAGCGTATTCAAAAGACCGCCTGGGTATTATGCGGGAAGGCTAATTGAGGATGCGGGCCTTAAGGGATACCGCATCGGCGGTGCGAAAATATCCGAAAAACACTGCGGATTTATTGTTAACACCGGAAATGCAACAGCGAATGATGTTATAAAATTGATAGAATATGTAAAGGAACGCGTTTTTCAACATTCGGGCGTTATGCTCGAGCATGAAGTGAAAATACTTGGGGGATAAGACAGTGCAGTTTTTAATAATTACAGGAATGTCAGGAGCGGGTAAAAGCTTGTGTGTTAAGTACTTTGAAGATATTGGTTATTTCTGCGTAGATAACCTGCCTCCTTCACTGATCCCGAAATTTGCCGAAATATGCCTGCAAAGCAATAATAAAATGGAAAAGATCGCCCTTATTATGGATATCAGGGGCGGGTCGATGTTTCTCGATCTTTTTCCGGCTTTGGAGACGCTTGCCGCATATGGTATATCGTATAAAATACTGTTCCTGGACGCACAGGACAATATCCTCGTGAAAAGGTTCAAAGAGACGCGAAGGATGCATCCGCTTTCCCCGGAAGGACGCATAAATGACGGGATTGCCGAGGAAAGAAAAATCCTTCAGCCCGTAAAAGAAAAAGCGCATTATATTATAGACACGTCAAACCTGACGCCGCGACAACTGAAGCAGGAGATACTGGATTTGTTCGTGGAAGGGAAGCCTTTTACAAGCCTGATTATAAGCATAATAACGTTCGGGTTTAAATACGGGCTTCCTATAGACTGCGACCTTGTATTTGACGTCCGTTTTATTCCGAATCCGTACTATATTGATTCATTAAAAACGCTTACCGGAAATGATCAGGATGTAAGCGATTATGTGCTTGGTTTTCATGAAAGCCGCGGCTTTTTATCGAAGCTGGTGGACATGCTTGATTATTTAATACCGTATTACGTGAAGGAAGGCAAAAATCAGCTTGTAATCGGTATCGGATGCACCGGAGGCAAACATCGTTCGGTCGCAATCGCAAACAAGCTGTTTGATATATTGAAGTCAAAAAACAGCAGTGTTGTATTGGAACACAGGGATATCGAAAAAGACAGGAGATTAAAAAATGAAGCCTTTTAGGCTGCTTTCGGCAACATATAAATACAGGAAATGGCTTTCAAGCGGTTTATTTGGATTGCTGCTTATATTTACGGGTATTGCGGTGTTTGTTTACGGCACCAGAATAGAAACGGTAAAACTAATTGTCGCGCTTCTGTTGACCGGGGCCGGCATTGTTTTTTGTTTCAACTGTTTCAGAAAAATTATTCTCGCGCTTCTTCAGCTTACAAAAAACGGTCAAATGCCGCTGTCGAATAATATGCTCGATATAGGCAGAAACATATACCGCCGCTCACAATTGAGAGAAGGTCCAAAAATTGCGGTTATAGGCGGCGGTACGGGCATATCGACGATGTTAAGGGGACTGAAGATGCATACTACAAACATATCGGCAGTAATAACGGTGGCCGATGACGGCGGATCTTCGGGTATGTTAAGGAAGAACCTCGGCATGCTTCCTCCCGGAGATATAAGGAACTGCATACTGGCACTTGCCGAAACCGAACCGCAAATGGATAAACTGATGCAGTACCGGTTCAAGGGCGGGAATCTGAAAGGACAGTCTTTTGGGAACCTTTTTCTTGCCGCGATGAGCGGGATCAGTGAAGACTTCGAAACTGCCGTTAGGAACATGAGTGAGGTTCTTGCAGTGACGGGAACGGTTCTGCCGGTAACAAGCGAAAACATAAACTTAATAGCCGAACTCGAAGACGGCACAATAATAAAAGGCGAATCGCGCATCGGCGAGCATCATTTATTTCATCCGGGACGTATAAAAAGGCTGTATTTGGATAAAACAAATGTAAGACCTCTTGAAAGCGCTTTGGCGGCAATTGATAATGCCGAAGCTGTAATAATAGGGCCCGGAAGCTTATATACAAGCATAATTCCAAATATTCTTGTGGATAATGTAGTTGAAAGGATTGTAAAATCCAAAGCTGTGAAAATATATGTCGCGAATATTATGACTCAGCCCGGTGAAACTGAAGGATACACGGTTTACGATCATATAGAAGCGATATACAGGCACGCAAATAATGAAAGGCTTTTCGATTACTGCATAGTTAATACGCAGAGCATACCCGAACCGGTTTATCAGCGTTATAAAGCCGATGGCGCCGAAGCGGTTAGAATTGACGCGGCAAGAATAAAAAAGCTTGGAATTAAATTAATCGAGAGGGAATTGGTTCAACTCAAAGATGATCTTTATATCCGCCATGATCCGGCGAAGCTGGCGGATGCGGTTATGGATATTTGCAACAGTATATAACGTATCGGCAGGTAGTTATAAGATGTATTTTGGCAAGTCATATTGGAAGACGCAGGAGCAGGGAATCCAAAAAGAATGGCTGCTGGCGAACGGGATAGGAGGCTTTTCCAGCGGTACGATAATTGGCATGAATGCGAGGCGCTATCATGGGCTTCTTGTTGCGTCGCTCATTCCGCCTGTGGAAAGGTATTTGATTTTATCGCAGATAAGCGAACGGATTGAACTGGACGGCGAGGAGTATTATCTTCATTCTTTCAGGACACCTGATTTTGCAGGGCACGGTGAATATCACCTTGAAGCTTTTCATCTTAATAACGGATTGCCCGAGTTTCATTACCGCATAGGTTCAACGGCAATAAAAAAAAGAATATGTTTAAGGTACGGAATGAACCAGGTCGTGATAGTTTACAATATATCGAACCCGAGAAGAAAAGGCGTTATCCAGCTTACGCCGCTTGTTAACTTCAGGAACCATCATTATCTTTCTTTTCACCAGTATATGACATTTACCGCCGATGCCGACGGAAGAAGAATGGAAATCACTCCGTATGACATGGATAAGAAAATATCGATTTACTGCTCCGAAGGCAAGGTTTCTATGAAAAAACATTGTTTTTTTTATAATATGGATTATTTGTACGAGCATGAGCGCGGTTTGAACGGCACGGAAGACCATTTTATCCCCGGTTTTTATGAAATCGAGCTATGTCCGGGCGATGAAAAAACAATAACCGTTGTCTGCGGAATTGATGAACCAATAACTTCTTTGGACGGGGAAAGTATAATAAACGATGAAATAATTAGGCAGGACGCGTTATTGGAAGATTTCCCCGGTGGTCAATTTTTAAGAATGCTTGTATCGGCGGCGGATAAGTTTGTAGTATACCGAAAATCAACAAACTCAAAGTCGGTTATAGCGGGTTACCCGTGGTTTACCGACTGGGGAAGGGACACGATGATTGCACTACCGGGACTGACACTCGCGACCGGCCGGTATGAGGACGCGCGGGATATTCTTTACACATTCGCGTCATATGAAAAAGACGGCCTATTACCGAACGTTTTTCCTGACGGAACGGGGGATCCGGCATATAACACCGTCGACGCGTCATTATGGTATTTTGAGGCCGTTTACAAGTTCTTCCTATATACAAATGATCTCGATTTTATTTATAAGCATTTGCTTGAATCAATGCTGAACATAATAAATGGCTATAAAAACGGAACCTTATTTAACATAAGGATGGAAAAAGACTTTCTTATTTCCGCGGGCAGCGCCGAAACCCAGCTTACGTGGATGGACGCAAAAGCCGGGAACTGGGTTGTGACGCCGCGGCACGGCAAGGCCGTCGAAATAAATGCGTTATGGTATAACGCGCTTATGGTCATGGCCGAAATAATGCGATTGACGGAACGGAACGGAGACGAATTCATGGCTCTTGCCGATAAAGTAAAAAAGTCTTTTATTGAGCAGTTCTGGAATGAACGCGGCAATTGCCTGTTTGATGTTGTCGGTGATAACGAAAAGGACGATAAAATGAGGCCGAACCAGATTATTGCCGTAAGCCTTTCATTCCCGGTTTTGGACGGCACAATGGCCAGATGCGTCGTTGATTCCGTTTATGAACAACTTTACACAGCAACCGGCCTTTTATCTTTAAGCCGGAATGATCCGCAGTACAGGGGAATATATACCGGTGACCAGTTCGCGAGGGACGGCGCGTATCACCAGGGAACCGTATGGACCTGGCCCCTTGGCAGGTTTATAACGGCATATGCACGCGTTTACAAAGATAAAGACAATATTAAAAAGCTGTTGGAATCTTTTTATCTTCCGTTCCATGATCATCTGCGCGATGCATGCATCGGCAGCATATCGGAAATATTTGACGGTAACGAACCGCTTATACCGAGAGGCTGCTTTGCACAGGCATGGAGTGTGGCGGAAATACTCAGATCTTACGTTGAAGACTATATGCCTCTGCTAAAATAAAGGACTATAAATGCACGGAAATAAGCGGCATTTTTCATATATAAAAACGTGACCGCACGGGGGGATATAAAATGTCATTTTCTTCGGATATAAAGGATGAGTTAATCAGGGTCGATTACGAAAAAAAATGCTGCAGGAAGGCCGAAATTGCGGCAATACTTAGGACAGGCCTGATACTGCGCAAGACCAAAAGAAAAAAGACATTGACATTTATTACCGAGCACGGATTATTATCAAGATATTTATATACGCAAATAAAGCATATTGTTAAAAAAGGGCCGGAAATTTATGGTGAAAAGACACCCCGGTTAAAAAAACACGTGGTATACAGGATAGATTTTAACAATCTCCTGGAAAATGACGAACAAAGGTCGTTTTTGGAGGACATCGGGATCTTTTTGGATCTTGATAAGGGAACCATTGAATATCATAAATACGATATAGAAGACAGGTGCTGTATCCGTTCTTATCTGAGGGGCGGTTTTTTATCGGTCGGTTCACTGACAAATCCCGATAAATCATATCATTTGGAACTGAATTTCCAGAATAAACTGATTCAAACGGAATACATGGGATATATGGAATATTTTGACCTCAAACCGAAGCACATAACAAGAAAAAACTATGAAATCGTATATCTAAAAGAGGGACAGGATATAGTCGATTATTTAAATGTTATCGGCGCGCACAACGCGCTTATGGAAATGGAAAATGTCAGGATAATGAAGGAAATGAGGAACCAGGTAAACCGCATAGTGAACTGTGAAACTGCAAACCTCGAAAAGACGGTTAACGCTGCCGTTAACCAGGTTGAATATATTAAATATATAGACAGCGTAATGGGCATTGAAAACCTTCCGCCGGCTCTCAGAGAAATAGCGCGGTTAAGGCTTGAAAATACGCACGCGAGCTTATCGGAGCTTGGGAAGATGCTGTCTCCGGAATTAAGCAAATCGGGGGTCAATCACAGGTTAAGAAAACTTGAAAAAATCGCGGAAAATCTAAGACGAGGAAAACCTTAATGATTAAGCCGGGAAGCTTGCGATTCAGTAAAACAGGATTTTTTCGGGAAATAAAGAATATAAACCGTAAGAATGGAGTGATAAAGTTGGATATAACACTTAAGCGACAGAACCGGGTTCTTACGGTGTATCTTAAAGGAGAACTGGATCACCACGCAGTATCAAAAGTAAAGGAAACAATAGACCTGCAGCTTGTAAAAATGCCGGTTTCCCAGTTGATACTTGACATGAGCGCAGTCACTTTCATGGACAGTTCAGGCGTTGGCCTTATTGTGGGCAGGTTTAACAAAATGAAATCCTTAGGGGGAAGTATGAAGATAAAAAATCCCGGGTTTAGTATTTTAAAGGTATTACAGATGTCGGGCTTGTCACGGCTGATGGAAATCAGTTGATAAAGTTCCGATATTGCTTTTTGGTTTAATAAAGAATTTGTATTGAGAGGTTTTGAATATGCAGCCAATAAACAGAATGAAAATCGAGTTCGAAAGCAAATCGGTGAATGAATCGTTCGCGAGAATTGTAGCGGCGGCTTTTGCGTCACAGCTTGATCCGACCCTTGAGGAACTTGCCGATTTAAAGACCGCAGTGTCGGAAGCGGTTACAAATGCTATCATACATGGATATGAACAAAAAGAAGGAACAATATTTATGGATTGTATTCTATACGAGGACAGTATAACGGTGATAATTGAAGATCACGGTGTGGGTATTGAAGACATTGAAAAAGCGAGGATTCCCGCATTTACATCAAAACCCGAACTGGAAAGGGCGGGAATGGGTTTTTCAATAATGGAAAGCTTTATGGACAGCCTCGACATTGAATCGCAAAAAGGAGCAGGAACAAAGATAACTATGACGAAAAAATTTAAAAAGCGCTGAAGAAACAGGAGTTACGCACGTGAACGATAAAGCGTTTGAACACAACACTATTGATAAAAGAACAATAGAGTTAATACAAAAAGCCCAAAACGGAGATCCTGAAGCGCAGAACATGATGGTGCAGGAGAACATAGGATTAGTCTGGAGCATCGTAAAGCGTTTTAAGGGACGCGACGTCGAAACTGAAGATTTATTTCAGATCGGCTGCATAGGATTAATAAAAGCAATAAAAAAGTTTGACACGAGTTTCGATGTCCGATTTTCAACATATGCTGTTCCGATGATTCTCGGAGAGATAAAACGGTTTTTGCGCGACGACGGTACCGTTAAAGTAAGCAGGGCTCTTAAAGAGCTTGGGCAGAAAGCCCGTGCTTTAATAGAATCTATTGAAAAACAAAGCGGTCAAAGCCCTACCGTCCATGAATTGGCCGAAAAGCTTGACGTAGAGCCGGAAGAATTGGTTCAAGCTCTTGAAGCCGGTTATCAGCCCGAATCGCTGTACCAGACAATTGGGGATAATGAAAATAACACTGTTTATTTAATCGACAGGATAAGTTCACAGGACAGCATGAATGAATCACACATACTAGAACGCCTGTCTTTAAACAAGGCATTGCAAAACCTCGACAAAAGATCGAGGGAAATAATATATCTTCGTTATTTCAAAGAAGAAACGCAGCAGATGGTGGCCGACCGGATGGGCATATCCCAGGTACAGGTTTCCAGGCTCGAAAAAAAGATCATGAAAGAATTAAGAGGCTTATTCACGTAAATATGGCCGATCTCAAAGCCGCTTACCCGCTGAATTATATACTGGGCAGCCCTGGTAAAAGAAATACCTTGTAACGCAGATATCGCAAAAGGAATAAAATATTTACGGGAGCTTATTCAGGAGCGCCGGTATGAAGACATACCGATACGAAAGGGAAAACGCCGTAGGATACGCCCATAAATGGGCATTCGGGCGGAACCCGGCATATCTGGATTTCAGTAACCTTGGCGGAGACTGCACGAATTTTATCTCGCAGTGTATATACAGCGGCTGCAAAACAATGAACACCGAACCCGTGTTCGGCTGGTATTATTTCAGCAGCGCAAACAGGTCGGCTTCATGGACCGGCGTTCAATACCTGTATAATTTTCTTGTAAGCAACAATGGAGCAGGCCCGTTCGCAAGAGAGGTCCCGTTATCGGTAATAGAACCCGGAGACGTTATACAGCTTTCATTTGACGGCTTGGTATTCCGGCATTCGCTGCTTGTTGTTGAAACGGGCAAAGTGCCGAAACCGCATAATATAAAAATAGCTACGCATACGTTTGACAGGGACAATTACCCTTTGGATAACTATATATACAGCAAATACCGCTGCCTTCATATAGAGGGATTCAGGAAATAAACAATACGGCAGTTTTTTATAATATTATTTTTCTTGCTTCAATATAGTAACGCTTCTCCCTTGCTTCACCCATTGAAAACGATTTTCTCGGAAGAGCGCCGTCCAGAATTACTGTCTTAAATAAATCTTCCTTCCTCATCGGAGACAGGAAGAAACTCATATTGCCGTTTTGACGGCCCAGTTTTTCGGCCACATCCGTACCGTGAACATAGTCAATATCAACGCCGGAGTTGTTATTCAAATAATAATCGAGAAAGTGCTGCAGTGTAGCGGTGTCGAGATTATAGGGGGGATGGTACGCCCAAATGTATCCCGTTTTATCATCATGTACGAACGTAATAATGTGTTTCGAAATCTTGTTTACCGGTATATTATTAATATTATTTGCATAATCATAACCGCATTTTATTCCTTTTGAAGTATAAAATTCTTTAAATGAAGACAGCAGATCACCAGGATCGGCATTAAAAAGCACCCGGTGTATAGGCTCAAATTCAAGCGCGCGGTCGTGAACATTAACCAGTTCAACTAACGCATATCTTGCAGGATGCATTTTTTGCTGTTCTTCGGTAAGCTTTGATTTAAGTTTTTCCCACCAGGATTTAGCGGCAGCAAGCGAATGATTTCCGTCGCCAACTGCAAAAAGAAGTGTTCCGTACGATTCATCGACATTGTATTTTTTCATGATAGTTTCGGTTGATTTAAGATCGGCGAGGCTTTGATAAATCTTTTGCAAAAGTTCCCGGTCATTAACACGGTAGCCTTCCACCCGGCCGCCATCCATCATTAAATCGAATGAGTACAGCTTATCCATTTTGTCTTTGTGGTGTGACAAGGGTTCAATAACAGACCGGTCAGGATCATCTATCAGAAGCATAATATGAGGAAGTTCTATGCATGCGTTTTCGCGTATCCGGATACGCGGCGGCAGCCGGTCGAGGATTGTTCCTTCCGTGGCTCTTATAAGGGACCTGGAACCTGCTGAAAAATCATACTGTTCAAGATCTACTGCAAAAACCAATCCTCTTCTTGTTTTTGAAATAGGGGAGCCCGCCTTTTGTCCGTATATTGTTCTTTCGACATAAATCATTGAATCGGTTATTTCGGTAAAGTAACCATTGTCTAAATAATTGCGCATTGTAGAATTTAACAATGTGATTCTTTCCTGTTTTTCGTTTTCATTTTCCCTTTCAAGATATACTTCGGGAAAGATAAGATGAAGTGTTGAAGGTAATTCCCCGACATAGTTTTCTACACTTTTCCAGTAATCCGGTTCCGAAGTGTATTGATCACAGGCGACAACAGCCCACTTTTTCATATCCGTACCATTTTTCGGAAGCAGTATTGATGAAATATCAATCCCAAGCTCCTGTTTAAAAAGCTTTTTCATTTTCGACATCTCCTAACAGCCGGGTAAAAATTATTCAGGACAATTTTAATAGAATATGTAAATTTAGTCAAATGGAAAATCACGCATTCTTTGTTTGAATTTTTGAAATAATAAAGATTGTGAATTAACGAATTATCGCTTGAAGGATAAATATGGTTTATTGGTCCGAATTGATCGGTACTCCGGTTTATGCGGGAAATAAGAAAGCAGGTCATGTTGAAGACATGATCCTGAATACAAAAGAAAAAAAGGTTGCCGGGTTTTTGCTGGAAAAACGAAACCTTGACCTGCACAGACGTTATTTCACATTCAATAGCATATTGTATGCGGGAAAAGACAGGATCGTTGTAAAGGAACCGCCCGATATCAGAATATTGAAAAAGGCGCAAAAACGCGAAATGGTATTTGCAGAAGACTTGATTCAACATCCCATATTAGACAACAGGGATGAATTTGTAGGACGCGCGGCGGACTTTTGTTTCGATCCGTCAAATGGAAATGTACGTGAAATCATTGTATCGAACGGCCTGTTGGGAGATCTATGGTCAGGGAGAAAAAAACTTCCGGTACTAAGCCGGGTGGAATTTTCGGGCGAATTAATCCAAATAAACAGGGACGCCCGTGAAGAAATATACAGCATGAACAAAGGGCTTAAAAGATGGATTAGGATCAATATGCCACCGTCATGAACGGCTTCCCGGCAGGACGCTGTCTCTGCGGAAAGTGCCATATGAACGAGAAAATATAACAATCAGTAAAGGAGGTTGTTATTAATATGCGCGGCGGATTTGCTAAAGGAATGGTTTTCGGCGGAATTGTCGGAGCTATGATGTCGATGGTTATTAATCACGATATTGATGTAAATAGGACAATAAAACGCATTATGCGCGCAAAAAAAAGCATTTTCAAAAAATCAAGAAGACTTGCGGCAAGTATAGCCGGAATGATGAATTAACGGACGCAAGTAAAATCTTCCCTTTTGAAAACCTTTTCTCAATAAGCATACCCGTATGGGTTTGAGAAAAGGTACATAACGAAACGGCTTAAATTTCAATAATATTTGGAGGCTCCTGATGAAGGCTGGTAAATGGATACGTATCGGTATATTGGCAGTCCTTGTTGCAGGGCTTCTTTTTTTGCTTATGTGGTATGCAGGGCGGGTGTTCAGGGCGGCGGCGCCTTTATGGTTAGGTATACTTGCGGCATACTTTCTGCTGCCCGTTGTGGAATGGCTTGAAAAACATAAGCTGTCAACAAAATCAAGCATAATTGCTGCTTTTGCGTTAAGCCTGATGATATTGCTTGCAATACTGCTGTGGCTTGTCCCGATCTTAATTGATAACATTAAGGACTTGGCTGACATCATACCCGATTTATGCAGCAAGACAATTCATAATATCAGGACATTCGTGGAAAAAAACATGCCCGAACAATGGCGCGGAACAGTATTGAACGAAATTGACAGTAAATTCACGCTGATCAGCGAAAAGATAACCGAAGCGATATATGATTTTGTTTCGGCATTGCCCGGAACAGTATCAATTATAATCGATATCCTGCTTGCCTGGATAATTTCGTTTTATATACTGAAAGACAGGGATCGGATTATCAAACGCTTTAATTATTTGTTTCCCGAACAATACAGAGAGGATGCGGTATGTTTTTTACGGGACATTCACAGGGTGGTAATAAGATTCATACAGGGTCAGGTCTTTATAGCTTTAATTCTAGCGGTTGTTGAAACATTCGGTCTTTATATGGCGGGTATGCCGTATGCGCCGCTCTTGGGTTTTATTGGCGGAGTATCAAACATTATACCTTATTTCGGGCCGTATATCGGGGCTGTTCCGGCAATTACGGTCGCACTGGCGATATCTCCGTGGAAGGCGCTGTGGACAGCGGCAGTTTTCATTATTGCACAGCAGCTTGATAATATTTTTCTGTCTCCTAAAATAATGAAAGGAAACCTCGGGCTTCATCCGATAACAACGATAATGGCAGTGATAATAGGCGGGCGTATGTTTGGTGTTCCGGGTCTCCTGTTCGGCGTTCCCGCGGCTGCAATGCTGAAAATAGCCGGTAAAAAGGTATTGCGGCTTATTTCAGGGTAAAATAAAAAAATCGCAGTCTAACTCCCGCGGGTCCTGCTTCAGGTGTTTCGTTTACTCGCTTTGCATTCTCTCTTGACGTTATTAAAGCCTGTTTAGTATACTTTAGTAAGCGACAGTTCAGGCAGAATATTAATTTCTGTACTAAAATAAAAATATACTTTGAAATGCGAGGGTTTATTGATGCATCCATACGGGTTGAATGAGTTAAGAGAAAAATTCTTATCATTTTTTGAAAGCAAAGACCATTTAATATTGCCCAGTTTTTCACTGGTGCCCGAAAACGATCCGAGCATACTTTTGATTAATGCCGGAATGACGCCTTTAAAACCGTATTTTACAGGCTTGAAGGTTCCTCCTGCAAAAAGAGTGGCTACGTGCCAGAAGTGTATACGTACGCCGGATATAGACAATGTCGGGAAAACATCGAGGCATGGAACTTTTTTTGAAATGCTCGGCAATTTTTCATTTGGTGACTATTTCAAGAAAGAAGCCATTCCATGGGCATGGGAATTTATGACCGAGGTCCTCGGAATCCCGGAAGAAAGGCTGTATGTATCGATATATCTTGATGACGACGAAGCATTTGACATATGGCATAATGATGTAGGGCTGCCGAAGGAAAAAATATTCAGGTTCGGGAAGGAAGATAACTTCTGGGAGCATGGAACAGGCCCATGCGGACCGTGTTCGGAGATCTATTTTGACCGCGGAGCAGATAAGGGCTGCGGAAAGGACAGCTGCACCGTCGGCTGCGAATGCGATAGGTTTATTGAGGTGTGGAATCTTGTATTTACACAGTACGAACGTCAGGAAGACATGACGTATGTACAACTGAAATCTAAAAATATAGACACCGGAATGGGCCTGGAACGTTTAGCCTGTGTCGTACAGCAGGTTGATAGTATTTTTGAGGTCGATACAATCAAAAGCCTTCTTGACTGTGTATGTGATATTGCAGGCGTAAAATACGGAAAGGAATATAAAACCGACGTTTCGATAAGGGTTATAACTGATCATGCAAGAAGCGCGGCAATGATGGTATCAGATGGTGTTGTTCCTTCAAATGAAGGCCGCGGATATGTGCTTCGAAGAGTGATACGGCGTGCGGCGAGGCATGGAAGGCTTTTAGGCATTGATGGGCTGTTTCTTTCCGGTTTGGCCGAAACGGTCATCAATACATTCAAGGATGCATATCCGCATATGGAGCAAAAAAGAGATTACATTAAAAAGATTATTTCGATTGAGGAAGAAAAATTTAACGCCACGCTAGATCTTGGAATGAACATCTTGGAAGAGTTTATTGATACGGTAAAGAAAAAAGGCAGCGATACTATTGACGGGGAAATGGTGTTCAAGCTTCATGACACTTACGGCTTCCCGATAGATCTGACCCGTGAGATCGCAAAGGAACACGATCTGAAAATCGATGAGGAAGGCTTTCTTGCAGAAATGAAAAAACAAAAGGAAAAAGCGCGCGAAGCGCATTTCAGAAAAGAAAGCTCGGCATGGGAAAAAGAACTTTTTACAGGGGAGCATAAGCTGTTTGCGACGAAATTTATCGGATATACTGAATATGAAGCAAATGCAGTGGTAAAATACATTATCTCGGATGGAAAACTTGTCGAAAACGCTATGGAAGGCGATGAAATTGCCATTATTCCGGATGTGACGCCTTTTTATGCGGAAAGCGGAGGCCAGATCGGGGATACCGGTATTATTTCCGGGGAGAATTTTAGTATGGTTGTTACCGATTGCAAGAAGAATTCCGACGGAAAGTACCTGCATTTCGGAAAAGTTGAACAAGGAATGGTTCAGGTCGGGGATGCTGTTAACCTGAAAATTGATATAGCGAAAAGAAAAAGCACGGCAAGAAACCATACTACGACACATATACTACATAAAGCATTGAAAAATGTGCTCGGTGACCATGTAAACCAGGCCGGTTCGCTTGTTACGCCCGACAGACTGAGGTTCGACTTTACGCACTTTACGGCGTTAAGCCCCGAAGAGCTTGAAGAAATAGAGAGACAGGTAAATGAAGTTATACTTTTAAACTATCCCGTATATACTGAAGAAATGTCGATTGATGAAGCAAAGCAAAAAGGCGCGACCGCTTTGTTCGGGGAAAAATACGAGGACACCGTACGGGTAGTAATGGTTGATGACTTCAGTATGGAGCTTTGCGGCGGAACGCATATTTCCGCTACGGGCGAAGCCGGGCTTATAAAAATAGTAAGTGAAAGCAGTATTGCGTCGGGCATACGCCGAATAGAAGCATTAACGGGCACAGGTGCTATTGAATGGTACAGGGAGCGTGAAAAGCTTCTTAATGAAGCGTCGCTTGCTGCTAAAACCACTCCGGAAGAGATATCTTCCAAGATAGCCGAAATGCTGGATGAGTTGAAAAAGACCCGCAAGGAACTTGAGGAAATTAAGGCGAAAGCATTAAAAAATTCGGTTAATGACATTATACAAAAAGCAATCGATGTTTCAGGAATAAAAGTCCTTGCTGAAAGAATGGACGGGCTTGATATCAATGAACTTAGAAACACTGCGGACATGCTGAAAAGCAAGCTCGGTTCATCTGTTGTTATTCTTGCTTCTGGTTCGGACGGCAAGGTAAGCCTTATTATTTCAGCGACAAAGGACGCTGTTGAGAAAGGAATACACTGCGGTAAGATTATCGGTGAAGCTGCAAAGGCCGCAGGAGGAGGCGGCGGCGGCAGGCCTGATATGGCGCAGGCCGGAGGCAAAGATGTTAATGGAATAGACAAAGCAATTGAAATTGCGCAGAATAAAGTAAAGGAAAGCTTGTTAAGCTGAATTGGCATTAAGCCGGGAGTTATTGCCGCCGCTAAGGTATGCTGCGGATTTCCGGATGAAGATATTAATTAAGTCCGTAAAGGAGGATATTTATATGCAGGACTGTATTTTCTGCAAAATTATAGAAGGATCTATACCGTCTAAAAAGGTTCTTGAAAACGATGATATTATTGCATTTCATGATATTAACCCCGCTGCGCCCGTGCATGTGCTTGTTGTACCGAAAGTTCACATTGACAGCCTTGAAGCGCTTAACAGCCGTAATATAGATGTGGTTGTAAAAGTTCATCAGGCGATCCTTGAAGTGGCCAAAATTATGAATATAAACAGCAAAGGGTATCGTGTTATAGTAAATTGCGGCAAAGACGGAGGGCAGACCGTTCCTCACCTTCATTATCATGTTCTCGGCGGTACCGCAATGAACGAAAAATTATTGTAACCCTTGTTTTTGCCGCCCGGCGTCACCGAAAGCACCCGAATCAAAGCCGCGTACCAACCGGAACGCGGCAGCAATGCCTCGACCCGTTAATCACCCGCTGTGTTTGGTATTATTTCCGCGGGTCCTGCTTTGGTGTTTCATGATCCGATTGGTACGCGGCTCTGATATAAGTGTTATCGGTTATACAACACGGCATGACAGGTGTCCTGCTGCATGCAGGCGACTGTCGGGAAGCTGCTTATAAACTCGTAATGCACGGTGCTGCAAGAAAAAAGTTGACGTGGTTTCAGGCTCTATTATATAATAGTGTATGTGCTTCATGCAGGAAATGTTATTTTCTTGCATAATGGAGAAAATCCCCGGCACAACTGTATGTTACAGAGGGGAGGGAAAGATGTGTCCGAAGTTAGAGTAAAAGAGAATGAATCCCTTGATAGCGCGCTCAGGAGATTTAAGCGGCAATGCGCGAAGGCTGGTGTACTTGCGGAAGTTAGAAAAAGAGAGCATTACATTAAGCCTAGTGTCAGACGCAAGAAAAAGTCCGAGGCAGCAAGAAAGAGAAAGTCCAAATAAGAAGAGGGCACATTTAATACCGATCTATCTTAAGTAAATTTTATATATGTTTATTTATAAGATTGTCGATATCGGTTTAAACTGGTGATAAAAAACAAAAGCCCTGACAAAAAGAAACCTGGAAGCCCGAAGGAAACCCTTCGGGCTTTTACGTAAAGTGTCAATATACGATTTACCGGCAGGATAAATATTTTTATTCATTTTGGGGAGCGTTATGTGGGAAGATTTTTATATCGGCAATAAAGTACTCTGGAATACGGACAGCATAGAAAAGGAAGCAGTTGATGAAATATCAACGAGGCTTGGTTTGCCGTCACTGCTTTCAAAAGTGCTTGTAAAAAGAGGATTATATGATACCGAACAGATAATGGCATTTTTAAAACCCGCGGCTAAAAACCTTAACGATCCTTTTCTGCTTCCGGATATGGATAAAGCAGTTTCAAGGATTATTAACGCGAGGGAAAAAAACGAAAAAGTTATAATATACGGGGACTATGATGTGGACGGAGTGACCGCCGTATCTATCCTGTTCGGTTTTTTAAACTCGATTGGGGTTGATGTGTCTTATTATATTCCCGACAGGGTTGATGAGGGGTATGGAATATCGGAAACAGCAGCCGACTATCTTTCCAACGGCGGTTATGACTTAATGATCACGGTTGACTGCGGAATAACGGCGAAAGACAGAATAGACTGCATTGTCAATGAACTCGCGGGAAAAAACCGGAAAATGGATTTTATAATAACCGATCATCATTTGCCCGTCCCGGGCATGATACCGGAAGCAGCTGCGGTTGTAAATCCGAATCTCGAAAACAGCAGGTATCCGTTTAAGCATCTTTGCGGAGCCGGAATAGCGTTTAAAATCGTGCAGGCTTTATGTAAAGAGCTTAATATGGCGGATAAATATTTCAACTATGTTGATCTGGCGGCATTGGGCACGGTAGCCGATATTGTCAGTGTTACTGAAGAGAACAGGATAATTGTTTGGGCGGGCATTGAAAAAATAAAGCGATGTCCAAACCCGGGAATTCTTGCACTTATGAAGGTCTCCGGAATAAACGAGGTTGATTCGCGTAAGCTTGCGTTTATACTGGCCCCAAGACTAAACGCCGCGGGCAGGATGGGTGACGCATCAAGGGCGGTAAAGCTTTTAACGGAAAATGACGCGCTGCTTATCGAAAAAATTGCAAAAGACCTTAATACGGAGAACATAACCCGTCAAAGAACCCAGGAAGAAATATATAAAAAAGCAGTAGAATCAATAGAATCCGACAGCAAATATTCCGCGGAAAAAGTATTAGTGGTTCACGGTGAAGACTGGCATCACGGAGTTATCGGAATTGTTGCTTCAATGCTCGCCGAACGGTATTACAAACCTTGTTTTGTGCTTTCGGTATCGGGTGATATTGCCAAAGGATCGGCAAGAAGCATAGAAGGGTTTAATATATATTCGGCAATGGAATACTGCGCGGATTTATTCATCAAATATGGCGGTCATAAACAAGCGGGCGGGATAACAATGAGAACGGGCGATATAAACGAATTCCGCCGCAGAGTAAACATTTATGCCGAAAGTACGAGTTTTTCATTAGTCCCGGCCATCGACATAGATGCCGAGGCCGAGCCGCATGAAATAAACATTGAAGCCGCAAACGCAATAATGGCATTGGCCCCTTTTGGCGAAGGAAACGAACCTCCGGTGTTCAGCGTGAAAGGTATGACGGTAATAAATAAAAAGCATGTCGGCGGTAACGGAGAACATTTAGTTCTCGGCCTTCATTCGAAAGGTTGCAACTTCAACGCCGTGTGCTTCGGAATGGGTGATCTTGAGCCTTGTATCCGTTTAAATAAGGATATAGATTTGGTTTTTACGATAGGAATCGACAGGTTTATGGGAAAAGCCGATGTTCGACTTTTTGTCAAGGCTATAAGGACAACGGAAAACAATCTTAAAAGAAACAAAATACTGTTGAAAGCGGCGGAAAAAGTTGGATGTCTTGATTATAGCCGTGATTGGATTTATAATGTTATCAATAACCAATTGGTAAACCGTGACGATATAAGGCTTTCAAGAGAAGAACTTATAAGTTTGTACCGTTTCCTTTGTAATTCTGGCTCAGGAACATTAACTGACGGCCAGTTGTTTTGCCTCGCTGAGGAATTGAGCCAGGGAAATATAAAAATGAATTACTTTAAGCTGCTGGCAGGAATGCATGTGCTGGATCAGTTGGGTATCATCGGTTTTTCCTGCCCGGCAAATGGAAAATACGGCGTGCGGGTTCTTAAGTCAACTCAAAAGGCTTCACTTGAAGATTCGGCGCTGTATTCGTATTTGCAGTCATTGCAGCAGGCGGTGAATGAATGACGGTGGTTTCATGATTGGGCAGTACAAAAGGCTATTAACAAAACTGGATTACATCGGTAAAGATTTGAACCTGGAATTGATTGATAAGGCGTACCATTTTGCGATGGAAGCCCACAAAGGTCAAAAAAGAAGTTCCGGAGATCCTTTTGTAACGCATCCGCTTGAGGTTGCCATTATACTTGCGGATATGGAAATGGATATAACCACGATTGTAGCGGGTATACTTCATGATACCGTTGAGGACACTAACCTGACCTATGAAGAAACGTTAAAGCATTTCGGGCAGGAAGTCGCAGATCTGGTTGAAGGAGTCACAAAGCTTACCAAGCTTCCATATACCACGAAACAGGAAGTTCAGGCCGAAAACTTCCGCAAGATGTTCCTTGCGATGTCGAAGGACATACGTGTTATAATCATTAAGCTCGCCGACCGTTTGCACAATATGCGCACATTGAAATACAAGCCGAAGGAAAAACAACTTGAGATAGCGCGTGAAACGCTTGATATATATGCTCCTCTTGCACACCGCCTCGGTATTTACAAAATAAAATGGGAGCTTGAAGATCTGAGCCTGCGTTACCTGGACGAGAAAAGATATTATGACCTTGTCGAAAAGATAGCGAAAAAGCGCAAAGAACGCGAAGAATATATTGACAGAATAATAAAAAACGTTTCAGAAAAAGCGAAAGAACTTGATATAAAGACTCATATCGAAGGCAGGCCGAAGCATTTCTACAGTATATATAACAAAATGATCAACCAGCACAGGGATTTGGAACAGATATATGATTTGTTCGCAATACGCGTAATTGTCGATACGGTTAAGGATTGTTACGCTGTTCTTGGCCTTGTGCATGAACTGTATAAACCGATACCGGGAAGATTCAAGGATTATATTTCGATGCCGAAACCGAATATGTACCAATCGCTTCATTCAACCCTCATAGGACCGGAAGGGATTCCGTTCGAAGTGCAGATCCGGACATGGGAAATGCATAGAGTCGCGGAAGTAGGAATAGCGGCTCATTGGAGATATAAAGAGGGTGTAAAGCAGGATGACGACCTGGACAACAAACTGGCCTGGCTGCGCCAATTGCTTGACTGGCAAAAAGAAACGCAGGACCCGGATGAATTCATGGAAAACCTGAAAATTGACCTGTTTACCGACGAAGTGTTTGTATTTACTCCGAAGGGTGATGTTAAATGCCTGAAAGCCGGGTCTACGTTGATTGATTTTGCTTACTCGATACACAGTGCAATCGGAAACAGTATGATTGGCGCAAAGGTAAACGGAAGAATAGAATCGTTGGATTATGAATTGAATAACGGCGATATCGTGGAAATTATCACATCGTCCGCAAGTAAAGGACCAAGCCGTGACTGGCTAAAAAAAGTAAAAACTTCCCAGGCGAGAAATAAAATAAAACAATGGTTTAAAAAGGAAAAGCGCGAGGAGAACATAGAACGCGGCAAAGATCTTTTTGAAAAAGAGCTTAAAAAGATGCGGATATCGCCGCAACAGTTGTTAAAACAGGAGTTTGTTGAACCTGCGCTTAAAAAATATAATTTTAACAGCCTTGATGATATGTATGCCGCAATAGGCCTTGACGCGATATCCAGCCGAAAAGTTATCTCAAGGCTTAATGATGAATACCGTAAATCTCTTCCTCCTGAAGAACAGAAAAAACTCCTGCTTGAAACCGGAAAAGAACAGGAAAGAAAGAAAAGGGAGCTTAAAAAACCTGAAAGCGGTGTAATTGTGAAGGGGGTAGACAATTGCCTCGTCCGTCTGTCAAAATGCTGCAATCCAGTTCCGGGCGACAGAATAATCGGTTACATTACAAGGGGAAGGGGAGTCTCGGTTCACCGCGATGACTGCATTAATGTGAAAAACGCTGCCGACGGTGATGAAAGGCTGATTGAAGTCAGTTGGTATAAAGGAAAGTCCGCGTCATACCAAACCGATTTGACAATTAAAGCTCACGACCGGACCCAACTGCTGATGGAAATAACTAACGTAATAGGCGATGCGGGCATACCGCTTAAAGCCATTAACGCAAGGACAACAAAAGACAATGTTGCGATGATGCACCTTACCGTGGAAATAACAGATACCGAACAGCTTGAAAAGATAATAAACAGGATAAAACGGGTTCAGAATGTTTTTGAAATTACAAGAAATAACAGGTGATGGCTGAAACAATGTTCCGCACCGGCTATCTATAAGGTCCGGAGGAGAATATATTTTGGCACTGTTTTATTTTTATCGGTTTACGGGAGTTAACAGGAACTTTACAATAACTATATGGGAGAGGATACGCGTGCGAGCTGTAGTACAAAGAGTAACAAAATCAAAAGTGACGGTTGGACAGGAAACAGCCGGAAACATACAAAAAGGTCTTGTTGTGATGCTTGGTGTAGGCAGGGAAGACACTCGAAGCGATATTGAATATCTAGCTAACAAAATAGTAAACCTTAGAGTGTTTGAAGATGAAAACGGAAAAATGAATCTTTCAGTTTTGGATATAAATGGTGAATTGCTTGTTGTTTCTCAATTTACTTTATACGGGGACTGCCGAAAAGGCAACCGCCCCAGCTTCACAAGCGCAGCGGCATTGGACGAAGCAAACCGGATGTACAGGGAATTTGTAAATTATATAAAAAACAATTACCCGATAAAAGTGGAAGAAGGGGTTTTCCAGGCGTCAATGCTGTTGGAGATCCACAATGACGGTCCGGTAACTATCCTGCTTGACAGTAAAAAAACATTTTAAACACCGGAAAAGAAAACAAAGGAGGAGCCATGATTATAGAGTGTATTTCAGGCGGGCTTGTAAATTCAAATGTGTACGTCGTGGCCGGGAACAGCGGAGGAGTAATAATAGATTGCGGCTGTCCTGCCGAGAGAATTATTGAAGCAGTTAAAAAGACCGGGATTGATATAAAAGATGTAATACTGACGCATGGCCATTTCGATCATATGTATTATATTGATTCAATACGGGAGCTTGCCGGCATGAGAATCCATATTCACAAAAACGATGCGGATTTTTTGACTGATCCGGTTAAAAGTGGGCTTATGTTTTTACACAGGCGCGGTGCAAAAAGTATAAACCCGGCCGATAATTTGCTTGATGACGGCGATATCCTTAAAATCGGCGATCTGGAACTGAAAATCCTGCATACTCCCGGTCATACTCCCGGAAGCATTTGCATCCTGGTTGTAAATAATGTTTTTACCGGCGATACGCTTTTTCATACTTCAATCGGAAGGACGGATTTTCCGGGCGGTTCACATAAAGATATTGTTAAATCAATCAAAAACAAGCTTTTTACGCTTCCGGAAGATACCGTGGTTTATCCCGGACACGGCGAGCCTACCGATATTGGGCATGAAAAGAGAAACAATCCTTTTGTTTTGAATAATATAAATTGACAAAAAGACATTGAAAAGCTATTATTATTTTATTATTTTAATTAGTACGGGAGTACGGGAGGATGGTAGTATGAGAAAACTTTTTATTGTTGTCGTTTTATGCTGCATATTAGTCATTTCAGGGTGCGCAGCAGGAAGCACAGGAAGTACGGGCAAGGAAGCGTATTCAATAGGCATAATCCAGTTGGTTGAACATGTCGCTCTTGATTCCGCAAGGGAAGGTTTCATCAATGCATTAAAAGACAACGGTTATGTTGACGGGCAGAATGTCACAATCGACATTCAAAACGCCCAGGGGGATCAAAGCAACTTATCAACCATCAGCGACCGGTTTGTAAGCAACAAGGTAGACCTTATATTGGGCATTGCCACACCGGCTGTACAGGCTATCGCGGGAAAAACCACGGAAATTCCCATACTCGGAACAGCCGTGACGGACTATGTTGTAGCAAAGCTTGTGGATTCAAATGAGGCCCCGGGAGGAAATGTCAGCGGGACAACCGATATGAATCCGGTAAAGGAACAAATTGATTTATTGGTTAAACTTGTTCCTGATGCAAAAACAGTAGGCGTGCTGTACAATTCAAGCGAAGACAACTCAATTCTTCAGGCGAAGATGGCTAAAGAAGCGATTGAAGCACTTGGTCTTTCATATGTTGAAGTAACCGTTACAAATACGAATGAAGTACAGCAGGCAACACAGTCAATAGTCGAAAGGTGCGACGCGATATACATCCCTACCGATAACACTTTTGCGTCGTCCATGCCGGTTGTCCATGGGGTTACGTCCCAATCAAAAACACCCGTCATATGCGGTGAATCGGGTATGGTCAGAAGCGGCGGGCTCGCAACGCTGGGTATTAACTACTATGATCTCGGTTACCAGACAGGACTTATGGCGATAAGAATCCTGAAAGGGGAAGCTGAACCGGCGACTATGCCAATTGAATCGGCAAGCGGTTTTGATTTCGCGATTAACGGCAAAGTCGCTGAAGAAATAGGTATTGAAATACCTGACGACTTGAAGGAATACATATTTTATGAATAGACACGAATTGGAAGTGAATTGATCTTATGTTGGAGATACTTTTAGGGGCGGTCACTCTTGGTCTTCTATGGGCGGTAATGACAATCGGTGTATATATTACATACAGGATATTGAATATTGCCGATCTTACGGTTGAAGGCAGCATCACGATGGGTGCTGCCATTGCCGCATCGTTAATATCAAAAGGCGTAAATCCTTATTTGGCCACATTGTTGGCGTTGTTCGGCGGAATGGCCGCAGGGCTTGTTACGGGGCTTCTGCATACGAAGCTCCGGATACCGCCTCTTTTGTCCGGAATTTTAACTATGATAGCCCTTTATTCGGTTAACCTGCGTATTATGGGAAGAGCAAACATTTCTCTTTTAAGGGTTGATACCGTATATACCGTATTTTACAATTTCGGACTTAACCGAACTCTATCTGTTGTGGTTCTTGGCTTTTTATGCGTTCTCGGTCTGATATGCATATTGTATTGGTTTTTTGGCACGGAAATCGGCTGTGGGGTCCGTGCCACGGGCAATAATCCGCAAATGGCCAGGGCTCAGGGAATAAATACAAGAAGTATGATTATACTCGGCCTTGTTATAAGTAACGGCCTTGTAGCGCTCAGCGGCGCGCTGATTTCACAAAGCCAGGGTTTCGCCGATGTTCAGATGGGCATAGGCTCGATTGTCATAGGTCTTGCTTCCGTTATTATCGGAGAGGTACTTTTCAGCAGAACAAGTTTTTTCAGTATTCTTATATCTTTGGCTCTTGGCGCGATTACTTACCGTATTATAATTGCAATTGTTTTGAAAATGGGAATGCCCGCAAACGACTTGAAACTCTTTACTGCAATAACGGTTGCCGTAGCGCTGTCGCTGCCGATGTTCAGAGCATATCTTTCCCCTGTGAAAAGATCATTGAGGGAGGATGAATAAATGCTTATCGTAAATGGTTTGACAAAAATATTCAATATAGGTACGGTAAATGAAAATGTAGCGCTGAAGGATGTAAGTTTCTCGCTTGAAGAGGGTGATTTCGTCACTCTGATAGGCGGGAACGGATCCGGCAAATCAACGCTGCTTAACTGCATAGCGGGCGTATACCCGGTGGAGCAAGGTTCTATAATAATAGACGGCTCGGATGTTACAAAGCTTAACGAGCATAAACGCGCCGGGATGCTTGGGCGTGTTTTCCAGGACCCGATGCTTGGAACGGCGTCAAATATGGGGATAGAGGAAAACCTCGCGCTTGCACTCAGAAGAGGACAGCGCCGGACATTAAGATGGGGAATAAGCAACAGGGAACGCGAACAATACAAAAAGCTGCTGAAAAAGCTGGACCTTGGCCTCGAAGACAGGTTAGGCACAAAAGTCGGGCTGCTTTCGGGAGGACAGCGGCAGGCTCTTACTTTGGTAATGGCAACGCTTAAAAAACCGCGCCTTTTGCTTCTTGATGAACATACATCCGCTCTTGATCCGAAAACAGCGCAAATGGTGCTTGAGATCAGTGATCAGTTTATCCGCGAAAGCCGTATTACAACCCTTATGGTTACACATAATATGCGCGACGCTATAAAATTCGGAAACCGGTTAATAATGATGCATAACGGCCGAATCATACTGGATATCCGCGACGAAGATAAGCAGAAGCTTACCATAGAAGACTTGCTGAAACGCTTCGGAAAGGCCAGCGGCGAGGAATTTAACAACGATACCGCGCTTCTTTCGTAAAGGTCTTCCCGCCCTTATTAATTTATGGTTTGACAAACCGTTTCGCAGCGCCGCATGCCTATGCGGCGTTGTTTAAATTAATAAGCAGTTTATCAAGTTGCTTAAATACGCATATTCAGAAAGGCTGGATTAAATGAATAACGTAATATTAATAGGTATGCCCGGAGCAGGCAAAAGCACAATAGGTGTTTTACTCGCAAAAACAATAAATTACCGGTTTATAGATACGGATTTGGTTATACAGCGCAAATACGGAATGCTGCTGAAAGATATTATAGCTCAGCGAGGAATGGAAGAATTTCTTACGATTGAGGAGCGGGAAACAATCGGCCTTGATGCTGTTCAAAGCGTTATTGCCACCGGGGGAAGTATTGTTTTAAAAGAAAAAGCGATGGCTCATTTAAAGCGTATCGGTACTGTTGTTTATCTTCAATTGCCTTTTCTCGAACTTGAAAAACGGGTAAAGAATATAACTACTCGCGGTATTGTAATGAAAAAAGACCAGATGTTTTATGATGTATATAAAGAAAGAATCCCGTTGTATGAAAAATACGCGGATATAACGGTATACTGTTCGGAAAAAACAATGGAACAGATCGTTGAATTAATATCGGCAAAGGTTTTATGAATTCTTTCGAAGAGGACAAAACAGGGCACAATCCCATAAACGTAAACATAAGATGATATCGGAAAAATTTTTTAACAGGGAGTGAGCCCATGAACGGTTGTATATGCCGAATGCAGCATCAATATTCATATATTACCGAATGCCCGTATGCTTATACATGCCCGATGAGAAACCAATGCCCGGTATGCCCGCACCGGGAAGAACAACCGGCTCAGTCAGAAACAGTTTATTATCAAAATACCGGCGCAGATAACTGGTTTAGAGAACAAATGTGTATGCCCGCTAATCAATACCAAAGCGGCGATTTTGAAGAATACGGCCATAACAATCTGTACTCTTACGAAAACATATACAGCGGCTACAGCAGTAAGTATCCTTTTTATGATTCCGTAAACTATATGTATATGGATCCGCGGGAGAACATTACAAGCCCCTGGGATAACAACAGAAGGTTTGAGAACAATTTGACTAATGAGATATATTTGCCCGAACGGCCCTTTGGATAAAATAACGTAGCGTATTAAAAACCTGCTTTATGACAGCCGGTAAACAGCGCGTAACCAAAAAACCCGAACATAACCGCATACCTGCCGGAACGCGGCAGCGTTGAAATTATATCAAAAATTGCCTTGACATGAAATGTTTCGGCAAATATAATAAAAGTGTAGGATGGTAAGATGGAAGCAAACTTTATAACTGTTATTATGCGGAAAATTCTATATTTGTTTCCTGATAGCCCCCTACGGGTTTTTTTTATTGCTTTTTTATTAATTAAGGAGGGAAAACCGTGGGAAAGCAAGGAAATGGAGTTTTGATGCTGTTAACGAAGGTATTGTTGGTGGTTGTACTGCTTGCAGTGATGACAATACAATCGGCATGCGCAGGCACGGCATCGGCTGCCGGAACAGGAAAAGTCGAGTTAAAACTCGCTCATTTTTTTCCGGCGACACATCCGGCTGAAACCGTGTTGGTTCAAGGATGGGCTAAAGCAATTAATGAAGCGACGGAAGGAAAGGTAGTAATTACAAGTTACCCGAATGAAACACTTCAAAAAGCCGCAGATATCTATAACGGTGTTATACATGGCGTAGCGGATATCGGCTTGTCATGTTTTTCTTATAACAAAGGCCGTTTCCCCGAAATGGAGGCTTTTGAACAGCCAGGTATCGTTTATAAAAACTCAAAGGTTGCAAGCAAGGTCGCATGGAACGGTGTAAAGGAACTAAACCCGAAATGCGTACAGGATACTAAACTGCTAATGGTAATAGCAACCGGCCCGGGCGATCTTTTCACGAAAAAACGCGTTACATGTCTTGAAGATATTAAGGGCATGCAGATAAGGGCAACCGGGATTACCGCCGAAACGCTCGAGCTGATCGGAGCGGTTCCCGTCGGAATGCCCCAGTCGGAAGCTTATGAAGCATTGTCGAAAGGCATTGCTGCCGGAAACCTTGCGCCGGTTGAGGTTTTGAAAGCCTGGAAGCATGCGGAGGTAACAAATTATCTTACAAGAACCCCGTTCCTGTATAATAATTTGTTTTACATCACAATGAATCTTGAAAAATGGAATTCACTTCCTGCCGATATACAGGAAATAATAATTGAAGTAACAGAGAAATTCCATGAAGAAGTCGGAATAGGGCTATGGGACATGCAAAATGATGAAGCTCTTGAATGGGCTGTAAATGATCAGAACATGGAAGTTATCGAACTGACGCAGGAAGAAACCGAAAAATGGATAAAGGCAGTCGAGCCTATGATCGAGAAATATATTCAACAGACCGGAGACGAAGGGAAAAGGGCTATAGAAACGGCAAAAAGACTGTCCGAAAAGTATAATGAAATTTATTAAAATATAAATTGCGGTTATTGTATGAAAGGCAGGGGCTTTACAGCCCCGGCCTTAATGTTTACACTTCATTATTCCGTGATCCGCACACAAAACGGTATAAATATAGAATAACTTACAGGAAAATGCCCGTCTTTTGTTTCTATACGGCTTAAACTAAAATATGGAGCGGTGAAATATTTGTTGGAGGGGGATCATGCAAAAAATAACAGAACTGATTAAAAAAGCGAGCAAACTGATGGACACAATCGCAGGGTGGGGAATTGTGGCGATTATGGCCCTTGTCGTTATAAATGTTCTATTAAGGGTTATATTCAACAGCCCGATATTGGGTGTCTATGAGTACGTGGGATATACAACGGCCGGAGTTATTGCGTTTTCAATTGCTTACTGCGCTCTACAGAATGCTCATATAGCGATAGAGTTTATTTTTGAAAAAATGCCTTTAAAAAGCCGGAAGATTATAAACATAATATCCGCCATTGTAATAGTTCTATTTTTACTGTTCTTGTGCGTTCAGGTAGTTGTGTATGCCGTCAAGGTGATGTCAACGGGAGAAGTGTCACCAACCGCGAAAATGCCTTTTTATCCGTTTATATTTATGGCAGCTTTAGGCATATTTGTCTTGTCATTGATTGAGTTTATTAAAATTGTGAAAGGGGTCGGGCAGGAATGTCAGCAGAAATAGTCGGAGTAATTGGAATTGTGGTATTGCTTGCGTTAATTGCGCTGCGCGTGCCGATTGCGTATTCAATGCTTCTGGTAGGTTTTTTGGGTTTTTCCTTACTGGTTAGTCCTGCAGCGGCGTTAAATATGGTTTCAACCGAATTGTTTTCCAATTTTTCTTCGTATACATTATGCGTAATACCGATGTTCGTTTGGATGGGCTTTATCGCATATTATTCGGGGGTTGGCACCGGTCTATATACGCTCGTTTACCGTTTGATCGGACATAGACCGGGCGGTCTTGCGATTGCGACACAGGGCGCGTGCGCAATATTTGGGGCAATATGCGGTTCAAATACTGCTACCGCAGCTACAATGGGAGCAATAGCTCTGCCTGAGATGAGAAAATACAAATACGACGATTCTCTTTCCACTGCAAGCGTAGCAGCCGCAGGTGCGCTTGGAATACTGATTCCACCAAGTGTTATATTTATTGTTTACGGTGCGGCGACAGAGCAATCAATTGGAAAACTGTTTATTTCAGGTATTATTCCGGGTATTCTGCTCATGGTTCTATATATGCTTACAATATTTATCCTTGTGAAGATTAACCCTGAAATAGCGCCCGCGGGACAAAAGTTTACTTTTAAAGAAAAAATACAAGCGCTTAAAGGCGGCCTTTTTGAGATAATTATTACGTTTATAATATCGATTGGGGGTTTGTTTGCCGGGTATTTTTCCGCTACAGAAGCGGGAGCTATCGGAGCCGGAAGCATTCTTTTAATTACACTGTTAAGAAGGCAGTTGAAATGGGATGGTTTTATTAAGTCATTAAAAGACACTACGCGAACTTCAGCTATGATTATGCTATTGGTTGCCGGCGCAATGGTTTTTGGACGTTTTATCGCGGTCAGCAGGCTTCCTTTTGAAATGGCGAACTGGGCAGCAAATTTGAATCTGCCGCCTTTTATGATAATGGCTGTTATATTGATAATATACCTTATCCTTGGATGTTTTATCGATGCGCTGGCGTTGGTCCTTCTTACGGTTCCGATTTTTTATCCTGTTGTTGTGGAAGTTTTGGGATATAATCCGATCTGGTTCGGAGTGATTGTTGTTTTGGTTGTTGCGATGGGTGTTATTACTCCTCCAGTGGGCATGAATGTATTTATTATAAAAGGTGTGGCGAAGGACGTTCCTCTCGAAACGATATTTAAAGGGGTATGGCCGTTCGTAATCGCTATATTCGTATGCATTGCGCTGCTGATTATCTTCCCGCAGCTTGCGACATTTCTCCCCGGCCTTATATCATAGATAAAGTCAAGGGGATTCAATATCCCCTTGACTCCTTATAATCTCTATACAGGTTTTCAATTGACCTGTCATATGTTTTTTCGCCGGCTTTTGAAAAGAAGCACCCGGGGATTTCCCCGCTTCTTCGGTGATAAGCAACGCATTCACAGCATTTACCGCGTCGCGAGCAAGGATATGTGCAGGTGCAAACTGTTCTTGATTCACAAGCCATTTCATGGACCTCCAAAATGCAGATATATGACATTTTTATTATAGCAGTGACGGTTTAGAAGTCAAGAAAGACGGTAGAATGATCCGTGCGCGCAAAACAAACCGTTAAGCCTGCTTAAATGTCCCGTTGGTTGGTTACTGAACGCTCATAAACCTGAAAAGATTGCATATATAAAAAATAGGAAACCAAAACGGGGTTGTATGAAATGTTTATCATAAGAAAAAGGACAATGTTTGTTGTGTTATGTGCCGTAGCAGTCTTTTTACTGGCTTTATCAATGATTCTTAACAGGGATATCGCGGTACAGGCAAAGGTAAGGGAAATACCGATATACAGCGTTGAAAACAATGAAAATAAAGTATCGATAACTTTTGACTGTGCATGGGGCGCCGATGACATACCGATAATATTGAATATATTAAAAGAAAAAGATGTAAAAGCGACTTTTTTTCTTGTCGGAAGCTGGATTGAAAAGAATGAGGAAGAAACAAGGATGATAGCGGAACATGGTCATGATGTCGCGAATCATTCGAAAAACCATTTTAAAATGGGTGTTCTTGGGAAAGAGAAGGTACGCGACGAAATAATTGAATGCGGGAAACTAATCGAAGAAATCACAGGAAAGAAAACTGACCTGTTCCGCGCTCCGTATGGCGATTACAACGATACGGTATTGACGGTGGCGAGGCAGGAGGGGTATTATACTATACAATGGAGTTTGGAAACATTAGATACAAAAGTAAAATATTGTGAAAGTGTTGATATATCAGCATTTAAAAAAATCACCCTGCCTGACCCGCAGAGTGATTTAAGTATTTATTAAACGCTCTGTGGCAACCGCACCATGCGGTCCGATTTGCCACCTCCTATCTTCAGTAAAATTATAACATTTAGAAGCAGCTTTGTCTATGCTGATTATAGGGAATTTTACCGTCGTTACGGGAATCTGTTTTATAAAAAAGGGAATTTTACCGTCATTACGGGAACTTACTCAATAAATAAAAAGGAAAACGGCATTTTTCCGTCATTACAGGATTTCACTATAGGTCGCTAAGATAAAGGGTACAATACCGACGTTAAAGGATTTGCTTTAAAAAAGTGGAAAAGGTGATTTTATTGTCGTTACAGGAAATAGTTCTGTGAACTATAAAAGCTCCCGTTTCTGTCGGGAGCCTTTCTTTTGCTTAGTTTTAATTGTCGTAAACGGAGCCTCTGATGTCAAAAAGGTATGGGTATCCATTGAGTACAACTTTATGGTTCTGTCCTCCTAAGTCAATTTCAGGAAAGCGTATCTCAAGCCCGATACCGAATTGACCAGCCTTGATTAGGGTAAACTTATTGTCTGGCACAAAAGAAAGCTCTTTGGCATTTGCATTACGCTCCGTTTGCCAGTCGCTAAGGTATGGATGGACTTGAGTATAAGTAGACATTAAATTTTGTAACTCCAAAAGATACACTCTGGAGACAATTATAATACCCTCAAAACTTTCGTTATACCATCCAGGAATTTCATCTCCGCCATTCTCCACCAATAGCTCTTTTAGAATAGCGTTAGATTTAATAATATTTATGTCCTGCCAACGTTTAATCTGTATATTTTGTCCTTTAATATTAATTGTGCGATTACCTGCAGGGTCATAATCCGCTTTATTATCGTTGTCTACATACGCTGCAAAGGTGAATATGTTTGTATGGACATCTACTGGAGCAGCCAACCGTATAGTTGTCTTAGCGGAGAGGTCTATTACACTATTACCGCTTGGGATATAGTGTATGGTTTCAGGTGTTGTAGCTTGCAAAAGATTACTGTAATAACTCAGCCCATCTTTTTTAAGCCTTTCGATTATGTCTTTTACCATATTGTCATATTTTTCTATAATCCCATCATTTTTGGCTTGTAGAGTTGCTCTTTGCGATTCAGGGAGAAAAGCTGGGTCTTGCATATGGACATTAACAGTTACCCTTAGTGTAGTTCCACTTGCATCTGCTTTCAACATACTACCACTCTTTAATGTTGGTATTGTACGAGCTGTTGGATTGTTGCTATTTGGGTCTACCCATCTATCTTCTCTATCCCGACTCCAAGGGGCAAACACATCAATTTTAGACTCTAAAATCTCGAAAGTAACCAAATCATGAGACTTAAATACTCGTTCTCCATTTGCTAATATCCAAACATCTTTAAAAGGTGAGCCTGGGTCGTTTGAGTCCTGATACTGCATTTTAAAAGCAGGAAAGAAGCTAATAGGTTGGCTCTCGAAACGTATAAAGCAGGAGGGGATTAAATCAGGGTCGCCTAAACCCCAATATACACTCTCGGTTTCTAAGTCTGGAGAAGTCTTTGAACTTTGAGAAATTGTCGGTTGTACTGTTATATCAGTTTTGGTTCTAAAAGTGTCATCTTTAATAGTTGTAACCCCATATAGCATCTCTCCAGACAATTTTACTGGAATGTTTAATGAGTTACTACTTCCTCCAGAGCAAAATCTCCCGGAACCAATAGCCGTTACAGAGCTTGGAAGTGTTAGAGAGGTTTCTACTGTATAATTTCCTCCACCAAAGTTACCATTTGGATTGCTGTAGGCAGAAGGATAGTTACTATAATAGGGGTTTATAAAATTTAGGAATGCTTTATTTAGTTCAGTATTATTCATGTATGCAGCTAATTGCAAGGGTTGATTATTTCCTCCGTTTCTGTGTGTTAAAAACCTGTATCTCGTAATTTTGTCAAAAGCATTATTCATGTTATCTGATACAAATGAACTTGTTGTATTAAATACAAATGTTACTCCATCATCAACCAAGGCACCACTATTTCTTAAAACAGACAACTTGGATATGTTATCAAACATTGAAGAATTCCAATACCAAGATGGTTGCACTGTTATAGTTTTAGGAGTTATATCTTTTGCATTTGAAAGAGTTTTTGAATGTCCGCAAGATACTTTGTCATAAGAATGCAGCTTTTTTGTCGGGTCATTAGGGTCTGGATGCTTACATGAGACAGTAACATACCCATTGCAAGAGGTATTATTAACAGTTTTCTTTACTACAACTCTTGAAATTGCACTATCAACCCCAGAATTCATTGCTTTCATTAATTCATTTTCATATATTGTATTTGCGCTTACAATATTTTCAGTATAGTCGTCTGGAGATTTAACTATAGATAATATAATTGTAATATAAATAGGGTCTCCCTTGTAAGTAAATGCCATTGGTATATTTTCGGCAGGATTTTCTTTATCATAAAACATTATATTAAAAACACTTTTTATATCATTCAGAGAATCTATTTCTTCATTTGATGCATGAACTATAAATCTATCCCAGTTTGGTTGGATTTCTTCATTAGGTCCAATTTTTGTTCCGTCTTTTAACGTTATTGTACCATCATAACCAATATAATTTGCACTGTCTGCCGCTTCTTTTAATACGTCGAGGTAATTATTAATGTTAGTAGTTAAGTCTATTACTGGGTAATTTGGATTGCTCTGAATTATATTACTTTCATAAGAACTTAAATTAAAGTTTTTCATTTGGACAGATTTACTTAATCCTTCAATTTCTTGTGGATATATTTTAATATTTTTAAGTAAATCTGAATAATCAACTTCTTCTTCGATAAATGCAATTGGAGTATAACCAGAATCCGTTTCTGCATTATATTTTAATGTTCCGTTTTTAATTCTATTGTATTTTTCTGTAAGAGCTGTTTCTATTCCTTTATGTTTTTGTATAAAAGTCATTGCAGATTCATCGGCTTCAGCTTGTTGTGAAGAAGTCATATCATTTTTTGTTGTTAAATTCATTTTAACAAATGGAACCGTTGTGAAACTATAGTCTTTATTTACTACAACTACTTTTAAATAAACAGGAATTTTTTTAGAAGTTTCAGCAATTTTTTTAGAAGTTTCAGCTTTTGCAGGACCATTAACAAAAAGTGAGTATCCACCATAATGGATAATATTATCTGTATTAGTTCCTTCGACTAATACATTCATACTCTCTGTAGGTTTATCAAACAAATATCCACCGCTATATCTTAACCAGTTGTATTCTATTGTGAAGTTCTTTGCTGCAGCTTTGACTGCACTGGATATTGAAAACGGATATCTGTCTTTGGTTTTAACACCGTCATAATCTGATGAAACTCCAGGGCAGGGTAACGGGCAATATGTTGCTAAAGGTAGGTTGGCATGAGGCCATTCTGGATATCCATACCACGTCAAATCGCAAAGCCTGCAGTGGTTGTAATGCATAACAACTTTAGGTGAACCGTTTAAAAACTTTACTACAGATTGATATCCCTCAGCACCTGCATGCATGTTTTGAAGGACTGCATCAGTTGCTGTTATTAAAAAGTTTGAACCTCCCTTTGTTGGAAAAAACATTTTATTTGGGTCTTCGTGATAGTTAATTACAGGTTCATAGACAATAAGCCAATTGGCAAGATTATCTGGGTTAGTTGGCAAAATATCATCAACTGAAAGTTCTACTTTTTGCCCATTATCATTTAAGTACCAAAAAGAAGCTTTTTGTTTTGTTTTATTAAGTACATTATTAATAGCACTGCGACCAATGGCATTTAAAGAATCAGATTTTTCTGCAACTTCAAATATAATATCTCTCAAATTTTCCGATGCTAATATAGCATTTCCATTACCTTTGAAGTAATTTACGACATTTGTGTGGTTATTTGTAGCTACTCCGTTGATATACACTATCCATCTCGGTACTCCAATATCAGATAGTTGAGAATCAGTCAACATTGTATCGTATACAGGGTAATGTTTTTCTCCTTTTTTATAATCAATTAATGCATCAAATTTGGAGGTATAAAGATTTACATATGAGGCTTGAGGCATAACATAATCATTTTTTGTAATGATTGATTGTCCGAACTTAACGAACATTGGCTCTCCATCTTTTCTGGTAACAGGAGTATTTTCCATATCTATATATTTTTTCCCATCAGCATCTTTTTTAAAAACCATCCCTTGTGTCTCATCATTTGTTGTTGCTAAGTACAAAGTAACTTTAGCATAAGCACCATAACCGCTTACCTGAGAATCACTTGGCATAACACTTTTTAATGTGCTTCCTGAAAAAGAGGTAGCGGTGTTAGCACGAGTTTCATTGGCAGCGTAAACTTGTGTTGTAATTAGCAAAGATATTATTAGTACAACAGATAATGATATAATCTTCATTATACGTGTTGAATTCTTTTTCATAACAATCTACTCCTTTCAAAGTCATTTATAAAGTAGTCTAATCACCTTTATTTGTAAAAAATAAATGCACCAAGAGAGTTTTCATGGTGCACTTATTTTTGAATTCATCTTGTTTTAATTGTTGTTATCGAGTTTCTGTATATTTATATTCACCGTCGTCTCCTCCTGCTGAAAGCCAATTTGATGCAGTACCAATTAAAATACCAATATTACCATATTTCCTATACTTTTCAAAAGCACGAGTAAGTATTTCTGAAGAGTACGGATTTGTGAGTAGTTGTTCAAGGTCAGCTTCAAATTCCTCTTCTGTTGAACGACCTTTTCCTATTGCTGAATCTCTTGCATACGTATAATTGAAGTCATTAGCATCAATTAACTTCTGAAACTCGGTTCTAAAGATTTCAACAGCCTCTTCTTTAGTATAAATGTAACCATCTTTATCTTTTTTGGGCTCAGGCTGGGTTTCTTCAATTTCAAAAGGTTCTCCAAATGGCTCTTGAACTTCGGGGTTAGCTGCAGCTTCCTTTTTAGCCTCTTCAATTTTCTTGTTTTGTTCTATCATATCTTCATAAGTCATTTCAGGAATAATATCTCCTCTTTCCTCTTCATAAGCCAAAAAGTCAGTCAGTTCCTCTTCTGTCATCATAGCTTCTTTTTCTTCCTCTTCAGTTATAAGATTATCAAGTCCCTCATTATCTGAAGCAGGCAGTTCAACTTGTGAGTAATCAACTGCTGGTGTAGGTACAGATGTTGCTGAAGGAGTGAAAGTCGGGGCTCCCAGATTTTCATTAACCGATGGCAGTTCACTTTCAGGGACACGCTTTAAATATGTAAATGCACTTACTCCAACGAAGGCTACAACGAGCGCAATTCCGATAATGGCCAAAAGTTTTTTATTATAAAACATTAAAATTCCTCCTTTCCTATGTATATATTATATATCCTGAGGGCGGTACGTTAAGTTAAGTTTGAGTTTTGTTAATAAGCTCTTACGGGCAACGACTGCAATAGTTCTTGTAAAAAATCTCCAAGCCCTTCGGGCAGACGACTGCCAAATGAAAAGCTGTCGCTTTCATCTGTATTAAACTGTCTTTCTGGGCAACGACTGCAAGCAATTTTTTAAAGGGATTTTTTGTTGTTTTGTATTGCAGTTTTTAGACGATTTTCAATTCCTGGAAGCGTTTTTTGCATATGTTTTAATTCAATATTCAAAAACTCTTCTAACGCCAGCTCCAGAATTTTAGGCAATTTTCCTGCACGCATTTTTTCTGCATCCCTATATATAGTTTCTGCAATTGCAACCTCAACTACTTCCGCAAATAGGACGTCCAGTTTTTTTGCTAATTCTCTTGCTTCAGACAAAACTCTGTCTTGTATCGTCGTGGTAATAGGTATCCGTCTCATTTTAACAGGGCTACGTATGAGCCTATATGCGTCCAATTTGCTCATGTTGCGAGTTTTTTTTAATAATTTTATTAAGGCATCTTCTATTAGTATATTTGAAGACATTCCCAGTACAGAGGCTTTTACTCTTACATATTGCATAATATGCACTTTAATCCGCATGGGTAAGGGTTGTCTTTGTATATCCGATTTTGGTCGTGACATTGTAACCCTCCTTTTCAATACGGTAGTTGAGGGGGGAGGAGAGGAATTAATCCTTAATCCTCGTCCTCATCTTCGTCTTTGTACTCGTCTTCGTACTCATAATCGTCCTTTATACGAGCATAACCGTTTCTGCGCATCCAACGCCGTGCCAACTCTGGCGTCTTAAAGTCTGGTGCCCACAAGTGTTCCAAACATCTGGCAAAACTCCATGTCATACCTGTTCTTTCTCTGTCTGCTCTTGTCATAGGTGATATAAACTGGCACCTCTGTTCATCCCATCTCGCCACGACATATCTGCCGTTGCACTCATATACTTCATAATATGACCTATACGTAGAATTGTGGCAATCTTATCTTATATATCTATTATAGCAATAATTATTTCAAAATACAAGCAACACTGATAAATTGTAACATAAATGTAATAGTATTGTAAATAAATCTATTAATGGCAATAATAAAGCTTTTAAACCCTGCGGGGCACGACTGCCGATGAAAAGCTGGTGCTTTTCTGCCTGAATTAAAATATCTTTCCCAGAGGCATGGCTGCAACAATATGATGGAAGGTGCCTATTATTTTAAGAAAATTTAATGAGCACTAATTGCTATGTAAAAGAAAATGATTTTCAAATAGATGCTTTAATTAATTCTATTCTATTTTATTTCAATTTTAATTCATTATATAAAGTTCTTTTAAGGACAGTATTTAAAATTAAAATAGGACATTCCTTTATAAAATAATACTTTATTGAGCTTCCAGTCGTAAATAATATTTAAAACATTTATATATATATAAACTTATAGTATAGTCCTTATAAGAGATATACTTTTTAAATTTAGGAAAGGTTTAAATCGGCTTGGCGTAATGGTTTCAGCGTTTCAAAATGCGTTAAATCCAAAAATAAATGCGTTAAATCCAAAATTCGACCCTTTTTAAAATGCGTTATATCCAAAAAATAGTGTATTAAAATGCGTTATATCCAAGTTCGGATAAATAAAAGGAATGGCAAAATATAGCAATTTGACAATAGCTAAAAACACAATATAATATCAATTACTAAAAATTTTTCTAAATTAATTTAACAAAATTATCCCATCTATATACAATAAATACAGCAACTTTAGTGGAAAGGCCACCTTATGGTCAACAGGAGGTTATATTATGTTAAATGTAAATAATAAAAAAGAAACTGAAATTAATAAATGCGAAGTAATATTTAAAGCAAATGATTTGGTACAGAAGATGTGGCATACAATGGGCATACGAGAACAGCAGATTTTTTCATTGCTTGTTAGGCAGATTAGACCATATGATACGGAGTTTAAAAAGCAAAAGTTTACTTTTTCTGAAATAGCGAACGAACTGGGTTGGTCTGAAGGTGGAAATACTCGCAGATGCCTTATGGAATGTTTGCGAAAACTGGGGAGTATATGCTTTTGGCATCGTACACCATATGATTCTAATAAAATAATGCTTTGTAGAGTCTTGGAGAGTGCAGCTCTTATTGACCTGAAGGAGAATACGGTCGAAATGAAGCTGGATGACACTCTTAAGCCTTATCTTATAGGGCTACAAGAAAGAGGTAATATGATGATAACTCGCTTTGAATATATCAAAGCAGCAAACTCTCAATTTACTCTTCGGCTATATGAATACCTTAGGTCAAAAGCTTTTATGCGCTTATCTTGGCAGGAAAAACTAACTTTAGAAGAGATAAAGGAGTTGCTAAATATTAAACCTACCCAACCGTGGGGTAATCTAAAAAGAGATGCTCTGGATAAAGTAGCTGAGGAGATAAATAAAATCACGGACATGATTGTTAAGTATGAGCCTAACAAGGTAGGAAAAAGTATTGTTTCGGTTACTTTTTATTGCAGGCGCAAACGCAACAGCCAAGATAAAGAAGAGTTTGATGAACAAGTGAATAAAGAGAGCTTTGAAAACATATACGACGATGAGCGTGAAGACCTTTGCTCTGACCTGCCAGACAGTTACTACGATGAGTATATAGCGTTTGAAGGGTTTGACGATGACAATATAGAGATTGAAGAGTTTGATGATTAGCAATGTATATAGGGAGGAGATGATAATTATGGCTAAAACAGCAGCAAAAAGATACATAAAACATCCAAAAACCGCATTGGCAGAGGTTTTTAAAATTGCAATAGACTATGCACATGAAGCATTAAAAACGTTAAGAGGAGAAAAAGTTTTAGATGCAGAGCTCAGGCAGAAAGTTCAAAGGGTTATAAATAAAAAGCTTTCTGGTGATGAAAATAAGCCTTTCAGAGAGCTAATAGACCTTTACTATGTGCAAGGCAAACGAGCCGAGGAAATTGCAAAACAACTCAAGATAAGCATTCCGCAGGTCTATGCATGGTTGGCAGACGTAAAAATGATAATTGCAGACCAGATGTATGTATTTAAAATTTTGGCGGAAACATACAAAACAGAACTTATAGAATTGCTAAAAACAGACCCAGACATGATTTCTGCTGTCGAAAAAACCAACGATTTAAAATCAACAGCAGAGCGGGGGCGCAAACCAAAGGCATAACTTAATAACATTTGTATCCAGTTATTATAGCATATTCTTTTTCAGTTCATTTTAATTTAGGAACATATTTTTACGTAAATGCAATCATATATGTAAATGAAAAGAATGAATAAATTTATAGCTATTGATATGAATATAGGTATATATTGAAGGCTTCTTATTAATATAAGCATCATTAATAGTAAAAAAAATATAAAACTAAAAAAGAAACAATTAACAAAAAGTACAATGAAGAGTTTATGAATCTTTTTATACTTAAGTATAAGTAAAAGTGTGAGAAAAAGTATATCTAACAGAATAACATTATTTAAATTATTTCTCTTAATTTATATTTTCAGGAGGCCTATCATGAATCTTAATTTTTTATATGCATCCGATAACGTTTATTATGACCTAATGCGTCTATCTATTATATCCGCAGTAAAATATCATAAAGGGGCTGCTTTCCACATTTTTACTATGGACAGCCCAGAGACCAGACAAGTTCAAATTTCAAGGAAGCAAAAAGAAAAACTCAAAAGTGAAATCGCTCTTCTTGACCCGACTTCCAGAATTTTATTCTATGATGTACGTGACATGTATCTCGAAAAGTTGTCAAACAGTGTTAATCGATATACCAGATTCAGTCCCTATGCAGCACTCCGATTGCTTGCCCCGTACATCATTCAAAATGTCAATATGCTCCTTTATCTTGATGCCGACACCCTTGTGACGGACACACTATTTGAGCTGTTTGATGAGGATTTAGGTAATCATGACTTCGACATTGCTGCTGCTCCAGCCATAGATGGTAAGGGGATACAGTCAGGGTCTCTATTCTATCGTAATTCGGCAGCAGTGCGAACTTTTTTGAGACAATAAATTTTTCGCTTGGATGCACAGAGGATGTATAAAATGATAGACCGTATTGCTAAACTCATTTCCGATATGCAAAATAATTTTTAATAGTAAGGAGAACTGATATATGTTTTACAATCCTAATATAACAATTGCCTTATCAGGCTATAATATTAAAAATATAGCACTATTAGCAATAGATTCATTTTTAAGAGTTTATCCTAAGATGAAATCTCAAATTGTTTATTTTGATGATTTTTCGACTGATGGAACAACGGTGGCACTTAAGTCAAGAGGAATTAAGGTTATTACATGGGATAAAGACCTTTTAGACCAATACATTTCAATTGCAGACAAACACCCAGAATGGTCTATCGGTCAACGTTTATCAGTGAGAGTGTCTTATATAATAGAGAATATAATTCGGGAAACAAAAACTAATTATTTAGTGCTCAATGATGGAGATGTTATTTTTATAAATAACGAGATGTTGGAACACTTCATGGAACTGGCAGAACATTATGATATTGTTTACCAGCGGGACGACCTATATCAACCTAATGAATTCCAGCAGGGTATTATAGAAAAAATTAATGATAGATATATAAGAAAAGTAGAAACAGACGAAACAGGGCACAGATATTGGAGGATGTTTCATGCACATGTTTTTCTTAATGTAAAAAAACTGAAAGAAATAGGAATAACATCTGACAGACTGAATGAAGAAACAGCAATAATAACTGAGGGCGGCCTTTTTGACACCTTCAGCGATTTTACAAACAGAGTTCTGGAATCGGGCTTATTGAAGATAAAAGAAGAACCTATCCTTGAAAACGATGTCATCCATTTTGGCGGGCAAGCGTCCGATAGAAAAGGATTAAAAAACGGAGTTACAATAGAACCTTTAGATGACGGTGGATACTACATGATGACACACGTACACAGACCAAACCTTGGACAGCCTGTAAATAAAGAGTATGTAATAATAGATTTTAATAAAGAAATGGAAGAGTTAAAAACTGCTTATGAAGAAATCTGTCACATTCTCTTTAATGGTTATAATATTAAAGACATTTATCTAAATAAAAATAGAAAAACATATAAAATAATTTTCAAAAAAATTTGTTAATTTCTTTAACAAAAAGTATTGACAAACATATAATACATACAGACAGCACGTCCTACATCAAATCAGAAAATTTCAAAAATTTCAAGTACAAAAAATAATTTCATAAATTACCCATTAACAATATTGAAAATTTTTTAAGGAGGGTTTTTATCATGAAAAGAAATTTATCCAAGTTTATTACGATTGCAATAGTGCTAATAATTTCTGTAATTAACCCAATAGATGCTTTTGCATACTTTGGTCCATCTATCAACCAGGTTGGTGCATCATCTTTTGTAGGACAAGTTTTAGTACCCATAGATATACCCGCAAATGTAGAAAACAAGCTAATTATAACTCTACCAAATGCAGACTTATCTTCAGCCTCTGCAGCCGTGCTAACGGATGGAGTTAATCCGCTTTTAGTCAATGATGTTATCGTAGATGATACAACCAAAAGTGTCACATATATCTTTTCAGATTATATTTTTGAGGGGATGATGCTTGAGTTTGTTGTAAATAACGTGTACAGCGCAGCAGGCACACATCCGTATAAAATAGAGGTCTATAAGGCTGAAACCGGCACGACAATTGAGATAGAGAGTGGAAGCTACACGATTTTAGATGGCAGTCTTCTCGTTAATGTCACGGTTGGCGAGTACTTAAATTTTGGGTTAAACACAGACATATTAGACTTAAATTTGAGTTTTATTGGTCAAAGAGCAGAAGTGCAAAGAGATATTAGCTGGAATGTTTCTACAAATGCTCAAGAGTATGCCGTAAGCGCAAGGCTTAAAACTCCGTTTACAAACGGGACACGGGAATTTCCATATTATATCCCAGATGGTATAAATAAATATATTGCACAAGAAAATATGCGATATGTAACAGGTGCTTTTATAGGCAATTCTGACCCCTACGCCACACGATTTAATCCAATGCTTATAAACCATTTTGTACCCTTATATACCACAGAAAACGTGCTATTAACAACAGGACAAGGAACCGATGGAGATACAGATAGTGCAAGGCTTTGTTTTGTAGCAGATGGTAAAACCCCTGCAGGTACATACAGCGGTGTAATCGAGTTTACAATAACAGCCACTTTCTAAAAAGGTAGAGAAGGAGGTAAAGGGGGGCTTAAAACCCCCTTTTAAAGTAATTATGAAAAAGAAATTTTTTGTTTTATGTATAATTATTCTTATACATATAAGTAACATTAACTGTTTTGCTTTTGCAGTAGATATTAAGTATCCTGTAAAAGTAAACACCTTCAAAGAGGAGATTAATTTTTCTGAAAGTAAGGAACCACAAGTTATTTCTTTCAAAGCCGATTCTGATATAGCAGAAAAACTATATATAACCGTTGTAGATACAGAATTTGAGTTGCAGAACGGCAAGACAATTTTTGCTGAAACTACAAAAAACTCTGAATTAGAAAAATACCTAAGTTTTGAGTATGATTCAGTTATTGATATACTTCCAGGAGGGACAGATGTTGTTATAACGATTACTCCTCAAAATTTGCCAGAAGGAATATTTTACAAAGGTATCAAGGTTTCGCACAAGACCGATACAACTATAAGCTCTGTCCTAATTCCTGTCGTAATTAAAAATTTGATTCCAGGGAAGCATTATTCTACAGGTTTAAAAGTAACAAAAGTAGGAATAAATGGGGATTACGTTGTTTCAAGCCCTTTTGAGGTTTGTATAGAGCTGTTAAACACGGGGGATAGTGTACTTTCGAACTTAACGGGAGAATTAGTTATAAAAAATTTGGATGGTAAAGTTATTGATACATATGCAATAAATGATAAATCCATGTTTTTTGCAGGGGCACCGAAAGAAATTCGAGTGCCAGTTACGGCTGATTTAGCTAATGGTATTTATATGGCTGAGGCTTCAATCAAGTATGACACAAGGAAAAAGGATGCAACAGGCAGCGGTCAGTTTGAGGTTCGAACCAATATGTCGACTGCAGTCGAAAAAGAGAAACAGGTTATTATCGTCAAAAACGAAATCCCAAGCTGGATAATATTGTTAATTATCGGAATCAGTTTGCTTGTTGTGATATTAATGTTCATGCTTATCTCTAAAAGAAAAAGTACAATAACAGAAAACAAGAAAAATTATAAACGAGAAAAAAGGACTCTTATATAGAGTCCGTTTATTTAATATATTCTTTCATTATTTGAATTATAAAGTCGGCCTCTTTAGGAGTGTAATTGGGTGAAATACTAAACGTAATAATATCAAAATCCCCAGGATATTGAACATCATCAATGTTTTTTATAATTTCAAACGGAATTTCTGGTTCTAAAATTGAAGTATCTAAGTATTTTCTTCTTTTTTCTGGTTGATTTAAGTTTGTCGCCTTATATTTATTGTTGTAAGGTAATTGGATTTTGTCATTAGGTTCTATACAATCTTTTAATATGTAAGGAAGGTAGTCATTTCCTTTTTCGGCTGGATTACAAATATATGTGAGCTTTGAAATCCACCTAAATGCTATCGCAAACAGTAAATAATCACCAATATCTGGTTTTTTATAATCAGTAAAAATGTTTTTATAGTTTTCAATATCAGCTCTTTTTTCAATATCCAAGCCCAATAACTTTTCGAATATAAAAACCCATGAACTACTTCCCAAACCTAAGTCTGCATGAGAATCCACATGTATTACTTCAAAGGGTATACTTACTTTTGATGATTTTATCAAATCTCGCCAGTAATAGAGTGCCTCATGATGATGTGTGACTATCTTTCCTTGTATTTTTCTCGTTTTTGACAACCCCAAGTTGTATTCTAAAAAAGAAACTATTTCTTCGTGGCTCCAAGGAATATATTTACTACCGTCGACTCGGGCTTTACAATTAGAAGGAATAAATGAAGGCACGCCGTAAAGGAAAAAATCCATATCGATGTCTAAAAACTTCACTTTATCACCCACGATTCTTTAAATTTATATCATCAATCATATTTTGAAAAATATCATAGTTTTTAATATTGTTACCGACTGATTTTATCCTTTTTTTGATAATCTCTTTTTGATTTTCACTCAGTTTTGATTTCTGCTCTTCAATATATTCCATAATTTCTTTTAAGTCGTTTCCGACAATACTGGCGATATATTGATTGCGGGCTTTTATATTACCTTTTCCGATTTCTACCTTTGTGTTAATCCATTTCTCGTCTATACTTTTTTTATAAAAAGTAACAACAATTAAACCCATCATATTTGTGATGGTAAAGAATGTACCGACGTTTTCATAGCAGTTTGTATATGAATTGATACTCCTAAAAATTGAAGTGTGTGGATGTAATTGCTTTAGCTCTTTACCAAATTCACCTGTAGCTTTTTGTATTCTATCATAAAAAAATATATGGTTTTCAATTTGTCCTATATCATTTCTTTTATTTAATAAATAACTTCTTAGGATTTCTTCACTGGCTATTAAACATTGAAGAGCTTCAATACCAATACCTCCGTATTGAACAAAATCCATAATATCTAAATATAAACTTCGCCAACTTAATGAAGTTAAAAAGTAATGTAAATGCTCATCATAATCAAAATCGTCCTTTTCTTTATTTAGATATGGATTGAAGATGTTATTAGCAAACCATGTTTCATATTTATTAAAAAACTTTTCACATGTATCACATAAAAGGTAATGCTTTTCTATGTCTTGGACAGGGTTATTAACGTTTTCAATATTTCTTATTTTTCCAATTGAAGTCTTTTTTAGTCTTCTTCCGACCAATTTAGGTATGATATGACTAAGCTTTATGTCTCCAGTCTTTCCACATAATGCACATGCATTTAACTTATACATCTAATCACATCTCTTCCTGGCGTAATTTCTGTTTTTATTATAATACAGGTAATAACAAAGAGAAGATATTTAGTGAAGAAAAGGACTCTCATGAAGTCCTTTATTTTTTTGCCGCATACTCCTTCACCAATTTGTAAAAAGTAGTCCGTTTTAATCTCATTTCTTCCATAGCTTTTTTTGCCGTGATTTTTTTATTTGTCCATAAATCGTATACCTCTTTGAAATTTGGCGGATATGTAGCTTTGGGTCTCCCTAAATGCTTGCCTGCAGCTTTTGCAGCTGCAATACCTTGCTCTTGTCTTTTTCTAATGTTTTCTCTTTCTTTTTCTGCTACATAGGAGAGTATCTGCAAAACTAAATCTGCAATAAACTTATTATCCAGTTTATTTTGATTATTAGCTCTTGTATCCAGTAAGGGCATATCTAACACTTTTATGTCTGCTTTAATCACTTGTGTTATGTAACGCCATTCTTCCTGAATTTCCGTATAGTTTCTGCCCAGTCTGTCGATGGACATTACGACAAGTAAGTCGCCCTCTCTTAAAATCCTGTTTCGCAAAAGCAGATAATTTTCTCTTTTGAAATCTTTACCACTTGATTTGTCTATAAAAATATCTCTCTCGGCAATTCCAGATTCCAAAAGTGCATGTATTTGCCGTGCCTCATTTTGTTCTTTTGTGCTTACACGTGCATACCCATATATTCTATTATCCAAATTATTACCTCCAGATTATGAATAGTATAACAATATTTTGCAACAAATGTCCGTAAAAGTCAATGGTTTTACGAATATGTTTATAAATTATGAATAGACTTAACGAACATAATTTTATATCATTTTTGTTAACTTTTTAAAGAAAATTTGTTGTTTGTTAAGGTACACCTTTACGGCCATGTAAAGCTAATTACTGACCCAAGTTATTTATAAAAAAGCATTGACAAATAAGATATAAGAAGAAAAGAAGCTATTTTTGTTTCAGATGAAATATAAATTAAAATTCCTAAAATAGAAAAATTAGGTTTTGCCCTTTACACGAACGTATGTTCTATTATACAATATGAATAAAGGTGCAGAATGCGTTCAATCAAACAATTAGCTTGACCAATTTCGTTTAAACGAATATACTATATATTGTAATTTATAGGTATTCCTTAGACGAGGTGTTGTGTTTGAACGGGTATATCACAGTACAAGAAGCAGCTGAAAAATGGGGGGTTTCTACAAGACAAGTGCAGATTTTGTGCAAGCATAACCGAATTAAGGGAGCAAAACGAATGAGCCGTATTTGGATTATTCCTGAATATGCAGAAAAACCTACTAAAGATAAAAGAAAGGTTGACAATGCACATGAGTAAAATTGATAAATTGCAAGAACTTGTAGACAGATTTGATGCTAATTTACAATATTATAAGGACACAAATAACACTTATAACGAGTATTCATGTCGTATTGAATATATTGACCCTTTGTTAGCACTACTAAATTGGGATGTTGCAAACACAAAGGGGCTTCCTCCACAATTTCGTGAAGTTATTGCTGAAAACTATTCAAATCAGACTGGTAGACCAGATTACTCTTTGACCCTACGAGGTGTCACAAAATTTTTTGTAGAAGCAAAAAAACCTTCAGTGGATATTGTTAATTTGCAAGGGCCTGCTTTACAAACAAGAAAATATGGCTGGAACGCTAAGCATAAAATATCAATATTGACGAATTTTGAGTACTTAATTATTTATGATACTACTGTAGTGCCGAAGGAAGACGATAGTAGTGCAGTAGCCAGATATCGTATTTACCATTTTTCGGAGTATGTATCAAAATTTGACGAGCTCTTTTCTATGATATCCAGGGATGCAGTATACTCTGGAGATTTTGATAATTATTTTGAAGAAATTTTACCAGCTGCTTCCAGTCATAAGCAGCAAGTAGATGAGTTATTTCTTGCCCAAATAAACCAATGGCGGATATCACTGAGTAATGCACTATATGCTAAGCATAAGAATTATCGTTCCATTCAAGTATTGAACGATGTTGTTCAAGAGTTTATTAATCAAATCGTATTCTTAAGAATTTGTGAAGAAAACAATTTACCGACATACCATCGCTTAAGTGAAACCATAAAAGACCCAGCACAATTATTTGATAAGTTTAAAGAAATTCTGCGAGATGCAGATAGAAGGTATAATTCAGGTATTTTTTCTGGAAGGTCAATAATTTTTGATTTAGACATCGATATTGTCAAAGATATAATAGCTGGTCTTTACTATCCTCAAAGTCCGTATTTATTTAAAATTATTGAACCTAATATGCTCGGTAAAATATACGAAATGTTTTTGACCGAGCAACTCGTGCTTCTTAGCAGTGGGAAAATTGGGCTTGGGCAGAAAAAGGATTGTGTAAACCGCTCAATAGTGTCAACACCCACCGAAATAGTAAAATATATGGTTGAAAAGACATTGTCGTTAATATGCACAGGTCGTACACCCGAGCAAATCCTTGATTTACGCATCATCGACATGGCCTGTGGTTCTGGTGTCTTTTTAGAAGAAGCGTTTGCATATCTGCAGGAATATTGCATACAGTGGTATCTCAATAACGACCCGTCTCATCTTATTGAGATTGGTAATGGCCGCTATAAGTTGCCACTTTCAGAAAAGAAGGAAATATTAACCAAATGTATTTACGGTATCGACATTGACATACATGCTGTAGAGGTTGCCAAATTTTCATTGCTATTAAAGCTTATTGAAAATGAAACAGAACCTTCTGTAGCTGATTCTATGCCAATACTTCCTGATTTAAGTAATAATATTGTTTTTGGGAATTCTCTGGTAAGCAGCAGTGAATTGAGAGGAATAAATGTCTCAGATGAAGAGCTTGTACAGATAGCACCGTTTGATTGGGAAAATATAAACAATGGTGAAAAATTTGATGTAATAATTGGTAATCCTCCTTATGTGACGACAGAAGATATGCATGCACTTCTTCTAAAAACAGAATTTAGGATTTATAAAAAACATTACAAATCTGCGTATAAACAATTTGATAAATACTTCGTTTTTTTAGAACGGGCGATACAAAAAGTTAAAGATAATGGATACATTTGTTATATTGTTCCCAATAAGTTTTTTAAGATTGGAGCAGGCGAAAAACTTAGAGAGTTAATTGCAAGCAATAAGATACTTGTTAGCTTGGTTGATTTTGGATATGCACAACTATTTGAGGACAAAACTATTTATAGCTGTATCGTACTATTACAAAAGCGAGAGCAGTATGAGTTTTCATATTCATATGTTGAATCAGCAAGTGCGTTATGGCTCGGTGAGAGCGTAAGCACTATTACTTTGAAAACTTCAACTCTAAATGAGTTGCCTTGGAGATTAACAACAGATTTCAAATTCCTTTCTCTTCTTAAGCAACTTGATAATGTATCTGTGCCTTTAACAAAACATGTTAATATATTTAACGGTATCCAAACCAGTGCGGAAAGACCAACGCCTGTTTATTGGTTTTCATCAGAGAATATAATAAGCGAGACAGAAAGAGAATTTATAATTGAAAAAAACGGTAGATACTATCATGTAGAGAAAGCAATTTTAAAGCCTTTTTTCAAGCCAACGAAACGTTCTGAGAAAGGATTAAACTCTTATAGTATTCTTCAAACAGATAAACTAATTATTTTTCCCTATGATAAGAATGGAAAACTTATTCCTATTAATGTTATGAAGGAGAAGTTTTCTGGAACATACGAATATTTGGAAGCACACTATGAACGATTAGTTCCAAAGTCTATATCCGAAAAAGGAATAAGAGATGTTCCAAATGCAACTCCTGATACATGGTATCAGTATGGCAGAACACAAGCATTGACAGCATTTATAAACACTCCTAAACTTATTGTTGGAGTGCTTAGCAAAAACCCGATGTACATATTCGATGACCAAGATATGCTTATTGCATCTGGGGGCACTGCTGGATATTGTGCTATCAGCCGCAAAAGTAATAGTCCATATGAACTTGAATATATACAGGCGTGGCTATCCAATCCTTACACAGAACGTATCCTCGAAATTATTGGCAGTGATTTTGAAGGAGGTTTCTATGCCAGGGGAACATATGTGCTTTCCAAATTGCCTTTTGTGGAACTTGATTTTGATGACCCAAATCAGAAGAGAATTTATGATAGAGTGGTTGCAAACACTCGTGAAATATATAGAATAAATCGTAGCTTATTACAGCGCCCACCAAAAAACGTAGTAAGCGTTTTGTTAAGAAGGAAGAAGAAACTTATAAATGAAATTGAAAATTTAGTTATGGCTGTTTATAGACTTGAATTTTAAGATGGAGGGTTTGCAGTGCGTTTAAAGAAAGACAGCACAATAGAAAAATTAAGAGGAGCTTATTATACCCCATACCCGCTTGCAAAAGCAATAGTAAATCTTGTTGTAGAAGATAATGTATTAAATGTTTTGGAGCCAAGTTGTGGAGACGGGGTTTTCATTGATTGCTTGGCAGAAAATAATATGCTTACTAAAATAAAAAAGTTAACAGCAATTGAAATTGAACTGAGCGAAGCAGAAAAAGTCAGGAATCGTTACTCGGGAAGTAAAACCATTGAAGTAATCTGTGAAGATTTTTTTGATTTCTACAATCGTTGTAATAAAAATGAAAGGTATGACCTTATATTAGGGAATCCTCCATATATAAGATATCAATACCTAACAGAGAAACAGCGAGAAATTCAATCTCAAATATTGACTGCCAACGGAATGAAGTCAAATAAGTTAATAAATGCTTGGGTTTGCTTCTTGGTAGCCTGTGTACAAATGTTGGCAGATAACGGAAAGATTGCATTTGTAATACCTGCTGAAATCCTTCAAGTGGCTTATGCGGAAGATTTAAGATTATTTTTATCAAATCAACTCACACGTATAACATTGATTACATTTGAGAAATTAGTATTTCCTGATATTGAGCAAGAAGTTTTGGTATTTATCGGAGAAAAGGGTGGAGAAGAGAAAGGCATCCGTATTATAGAAATGGATGACCTTAGTGGATTTGATAAACTTGACTTACATAAGAATGGTTATCAAAAACTGTTGCATGTTAAAGAAAAGTGGACTAAATACTTTGTCTCAGCTGAAGATGTTAACATAATCCAGAATCTACGTAATGATAGCCGTTTTACAAAATTTGCTGATTATGGGCTAATAAATGTTGGAATTACTACCGGAAATAACGATTATTTTTCTATTGATAAGAGGACAGCAGAGTTATATAACCTTGAAAGTGTAACGTTACCATTAATTGGGAGAAGTTCTCATGCGCATGGTATATACTTTACTGAAGCTGATTGGCAAGAAAACGTTAAAGCAGGGAAAAAAGCAATGTTAATTAATTTTCCAGATATACCATTCGACAACTATCCTGATTTACATAAAAAATATATAAAAGAGGGAGAACTCAATAAACAACATGAAGGATACAAGTGTTCGATACGTGATAGGTGGTATATTGTACCTTCTGTTTGGGTGCCAGATGCGTTCTTCCTTCGTAGGAATAATTTATATCCTAAGTTTGTAATTAATAAGTGTGGAGCAGTATCTACTGATACAATGCATCGAATGAAATTTAATGATGGTGTTGATGCAGATAATGTATTACTGTCCTATTATAATAGTATATCTTTCGCATTTACTGAAATCTGTGGTCGCAGTTATGGCGGAGGAGTACTTGAAATTCTCCCTGGAGAAATGGGAAACATTGTTTTGCCAAAAGTAGAAAATGTCGATAAAGCATTGAAACAGCGTCTACTAAAATATATTGATGATGTTGTTCGTGAAAATAAGAATATAGAGCTTGCCCTTGATGTTGTTGACCGTGAACTTTTAATTGATGTTCTTGATATAGAACCAGAATTATGTGTTAGGTGCCGTAAAATATGGAAAACACTACAAAGACGCAGGCTGGGCAGAGGTTATAGCTGATTTTAACTAAAACTGGTGTAACGAAGGAATGACTTTGGACACCAATTTATTTTGTAGAATTATATGAAATTATAAAGTATTGCCTAATAATAAGGTGATTTAATTTAATTAGCGTCTACTGGTCTGGGTCGGAAATTTTAGGTGCCTATTACGAATATTAAGTACATTTATATAGGGGGTAACTATGAAATTTTCAGAAGAAAAACTAAAACTATTTGCTGCACCTTTAAGTGAAACAGAAGACCAAAAATGTAAAAATGCAATAGCTATGATACGGGATGCTTTAAAAGGACTTGGGTTTACTGATGATAACAAAGCTATTTCACGTTTATATGAAGATACCTATGCTTACTCAATAGATATGCGTAGTTTATACGGTTCAAGAAAAATAAAGATTTTTATTCAGGGCTCATATGCAAATAATACCAATGTTCGCACCCAAAGCGATGTAGATATTACAATCGTTCAAGAAGAACGATTTATAACTGAATATAGAGCAGGGGTAACGGATGAAGATTATGGTTTTTTTATAGCACAAACTCCACCAAAGACTTTTAAAGATGAAGTACAAGAGTGTTTGACAGCAAAGTTTGGTAAAGATGTAGAAAGGAAAAATAAATCTATAAAAGTACACGGGAATACTTATCGTAAAGATGCGGATACAGTACCTTGCATTAGATTTAGAGACTATAGACATGATTATCTGAATGACCCCAGTAATTTTATTGGTGGAATTGTCATACAAGCTGATGATGGTACTCGTATAATAAATTTCCCAGAACAGCATATAGCCAATGGTAAAAAAAAGAATAGTGATACCAATTTTTATTACAAGAAGATGGTACGAATTATTAAAAACATGCGTTATCTTATGGAAGAAAACTATTATGTATCAGCTCAAAATGTATCATCATTTGGTTTAGAATCTTTACTGTGGAATATTCCCAATGAGGTTTTTTTGAAATATACGATTTACAGATTTGCCTTTAATGAAATAATCAGCTATCTCATAAATCATATTCCAGAAATTAATCAATACAAAGAAGCAAATGGAATAAAAAAACTGTGCCCTACCAAAGCGGATATTGATAAGTATGTTAAATTTATAATTGACTTGTCAAACTTCTATGAATACGATATTTAGAGGAGATTTTTATGAATGAAAGAATGAAAAAATTCTTTGTCAATTTATTATGGTTAGCATTAATTCTATTTGTAATCCGTTGCATGATTTCAATGCCAAAAACAATATATGATGTTTATGGTTGTATTGGAGAAATAATATCAATAACCGTAATTTTAGCTTGCCTATATGAAAAATGGCTATGGAAATATAACCCATTAGAAAAAACGCCAGTACTTTCAAAATATTATATTGGGATGATAAAATCAAGTAATGATAATATAGAACGGAAAGCGAACCTTCAAATTAAGCAAACACTTTTTTCTATTCAGATTTTTCTCACTACAACCGAGAGTAAAAGTAAATCTATTTCTTCGTCAATTGATGATGTTTTTGGAGAACAGCAATTAACTTACTGTTATATAAATAATCCAAATGCAGAAGTTCGTCAACGTAGTGAAATACATTATGGAACTGCAATGATATGTATAGAAAATCCTAAAGTGTTAAAAGGACAATATTTTACAGATAGAAAGACGACAGGTGATATGGTATTTAATGCAGTTACAGAGGATTACAAAGGTAGATTATGTAAAAAAAGGATATTACATAGTTTGGTGAGGTTTCATTATGAAAAAGAGAACGGATAGTGATGAAAAATATGTGCTTGATTTAATTGCAAAAATACTAAATTGCCCTTATGAATGGCAAAAAACCTTCCCAGGTCTTGCTGGTGATGTTGGTAAAAATGGCAGACCAAGAAAATTAGCAATTGATGGCTATTTCAAGGAATATAATTTAATTGTTGAATATCGGGAGATACAGCATTTTCAAGCAGTTCCATTTATGGATAAGATGATGACTATCAGTGGGGTCCCACGAGATGAGCAACGCCGGATATATGATAAGCGTAAGGAAACCTGGGCTGTTAATAACGGTTATAGATTTTTGGCAGTAAATTATTATGAACTTGAACACAATAGTAGTGGCAAACTTAAGAGAAATGAAGCCAAAGATTTAATGGTTCTTAAAAATAAACTTAAAGCTATTTATAAGGATATGTTCGACTAAGGACCTTATATTAAAATAACATATAGAATTATTAGCTTATTATAATGTGATTATTAGGCAGTACCTATTACCAAATCCGTTTGAAGAGCTTCCAAACAGTAAGCTATAAAATTGGTTGATTAGTCAAATTTTAGTTAATTAGTTGACAAAATATGTAATATAATGTTATAATATGGATAAACAAGTAAAATAAGGGGGAAATTATGAAATCAACTGGGATTGTAAGAAAGATAGACGGACTTGGTAGAGTGGTATTGCCTATAGAACTCAGAAGGACTTTAGATATCGCAGAAAGCGATGCTCTCGAAATTTTTGTTGATAACTCTACAATTGTACTTAAAAAATACCAGCCGGCCTGTATTTTTTGCGATAACGCAAGGGATATCAAGGTCTATAAGGGCAAGAATATTTGTCCTAATTGTCTGAAAGAATTGGCGGAATGAATTACTATATTAAAAGTCAAACTGGCGAGAAGCCAGTTTTCTTTTTGAAAAAAATCGGGTACTTGGGTCAGCCTCTGTATATTTTATGACTGCAAACGAAGTGATTGAAAGGATACTTACCGATTCCTGCGGAGATTTCAGAC